>OMTX01000035.1 GCA_900314085.1 uncultured Lachnospiraceae bacterium
GCAGAATGCGGTGGATCGCTTTGGAGCATTTAATGATGTACTGAACAATATCTACGAAGAAGCAAGTCGGTTGCAAGCATAAAGAACCCCTGCCACCGCCCGCAGCTCCGTCAAAAATGGTGCCATCCCATTTTTTTGAGATATTTGGTATAATAATTATGACGTTATTTACGGTATGGCGTAAAAACGTTCTCCGTCCTTGAGGATTGATTAAATGCAGGGATAATCCGATATTTGTATGTTGGGTTCAGCTTAGAAGGTGATCGTGAGGTCCGCTATCCATTGCGTAATTATAAGTTCAAGGGGAAAGGAGGATGCATTTATGGCAAATAAAAAAGGTGTGTCATCAAAGACGCATACTCAGAAAGAGCTTAACGATTACGCAAATCAAAACAATCCTAACAATAAGGCATATAAAGCAAGGGTCGCAAATGAGAAGAATATGAAGAAAACTTCAAATAATGCGAAGCGTCAAGCAAAACGTCAAGCCAAATTAGAAGCGGAATTAGGTGTCTCATATCCACTTGATTGGATGTGTTATAGCAATCCGTTTGATTGAGGCTAAATAATAAGTGTATATTTCTAAAAGAATAACTTCTGGTCCAATGGACCAGAAGTTATTTATGTCTTCCGCGTACAATATTTTGCGCTACTTGTTCCGTTACCGCATGTATGAGAGCGTCCATATCTTGTCCTTCGGATAATCCGTTTTTGACATCTTCAATATTTGACATTTTAATCTGTCGGTAGTTTGCACCAGCTTCATGGAGAGCATCTTTGATATCTTCGGCTTCTGCGCGTTCAAGAATCTCTCCCACAGTAAACTTTTCAGCATCATAGAATCCGTATTTGAATAAGCGGTCAGCGGTAACATCATCAATAGGCATTTCTTGAATAACGGAAATCACTTCAGACTGATGCTTACCTTCGAATCGTTTGAAGAAGGTTGCCTTAAACTTGGTGAAAAAGTCTTTAAAGGCATCCTTGATAATATCCGCTACGGATTTTTTTACTTCTTCGTCCAACTCTGCTTTGCGATGATTAAGTTTGTCTGATACAGATTTGAGGTAGACTTCTGTGTCATGTTGTTTTTCAGCATTAGAACTAAGTTTTTTCTCTTTTGAATTAAGTTCTTCTTCCTTTGCAAATAAATATTCTTTCCAACGTTTAATTTCTCCAGGAAGTAGTTTGTTGACCTTCTGTTGAACTTCGCTATCAACACGAGACTCACGTTTTTTAATAAGTGCTTCCCTTTGGGAGAGATGCATCGCTGTAAAAGAGAGTTCTTTTTCTTTTTCGAGAATCTTTTTTACTAAAGCTTCATTGTGTTCTTTGGTCTCAGCTGATCTTTGCCAACTCCTATATTCCTGAGCGGTGACTTCAATTTTGCGAGGGCGTCCAAATATATTTGTGTCGGAGATTTCCTTGTTTTTCATTTCTTCGGTTACAAGCTCCGCAGAAACTTTTGCCAATTTCTTTTCTGTAGCGTTAAGCTTTTCTTCGGCTTCGTGATTCTTTGCCTGTAATTTAACAGCGATAGCTTCTTCTTTTGTCATAGATGTTTTTCCCGGAACCTTTGGAACAAGCTCGATATCTAATCCATATTTTTGACAAAGCTTTAGTTTGATATCACGTTCCCACTCGGAGAATGTAATTTTTGCATTATTCCATTTGTTAGGTGCTTTGTCCGGCTCCGGTCTTTCAAATCCCATTTCTTCCAAGGCTTTATTCTGAGAGATATCCAATCCATCCTTTCCATCATATGCCCATACTTTTCTGACATGGATATGCGGGACCGCTTCGTCTAAGTGTAAGGCGGCATCAAGGAAGTGAATGTTATGACCAAATCGCGCAATTACTTCGCGTTGGTAGTCCTCAAATATCTCCATAAGTATAGAGGAATCCGGGAATCCGTCATCTACAGATCCGATTTGAAAGATAGTTTCTTCTGGACAAGTGTTTTTGGAATCCAATAGGTCATCTATGGATTTGTTTCGCTCCGGATGTCTCGCTGCTTCGTTGCGTCTGTGTTGAGCGGATAGACTATCTCCAAATAATTCTTGGTAGATGGTGTGCTCATGTTCGTCAATGGATGTGCGATTCTCATCAGCGTTATCAATGACATGGGGGACATTATCTTTGTCATAGTGCAGTATGATATTTTTGATAACCATGGATTCATTAATGTTTTCTGCTTTTGTTACATCATACTGTCGGTCATTATGTTTGCGGGAATATGCTTTCCCGGTCTTAGCATTTACTCTGCCGTTGTGGTTTGTCTGTCTATAATGTGCCATGTTAATTCTCCTTTCAAAGTCACTTCTGGTCCAGTGGACCACAAGTTACTGTTTAAATTTCCTGCGGGATATTTCCTAAAGCGACACCTTGTCGCGTCAAGGAAATACCCCGTATTAGTTTGTCGCAGACTTCGTCCGCACAAACTCGGGGACCCCAACCTACGCGGTTAGCGGTCATTCGCCATGACGGGCATCTCATAAGGGCTTTGCCCTTGCCGATGGCTAACCCAATCTTTTGGGGCTCTGCCCCGGCGATGCCATCCCTGGTCTCATCGGGAGCTACACTCCCAAGGCGACGCCTTTCCCTTGTACCATCGCCTTCGAAATAAAAGTCCTCGCTCGGACTTATATTTCTTAGCCGATGTTGAAGGAATGGATTACTAATCCTCCATTAGCTTTCTGCGTTCCAACTGTTCCCAAAAGTCATCGCTATATTCACGTTCCAGGAAATTGTGAATTCCATTCCTTATGCGAGGAGTTTTGCTAATGGGTTGATATCCTTCCTTAATGGCTTTGATGAACCAACCGGTTACGTTATTAATCTTTGCTGTTTGTTGATCAAAGACAGCCTTTGCATTTTTTATACGGAGGATATCGTGGTCCGCAGCCGATAAGATGGATTGAATATCCTTCTCTGGTAAATCAAACTCTTTTAATAACTCCTGTGCTTCATCAACAACAAAAGCCAAATTTTTGTCTTCAAGTGTTGTTGAAGAACTCTGTGTAGAAATATTTGTAGTATTCTTTGATGAAGTCTTTGTATACGTATCTACTTTTTCATCAGGGGCTGTTTCCATTTGTGTCATATCCTCGTTACTTTTAGGGAAGGGGGTAGTAACATTTTTGTTACCGCCTAGGTCTAAAAATTGTCCGGATGGAAAAGTGAGCTTTTCTAAAACATCCGGAATGAGTTCAAGGAACATTACGTTTGAAAGCGGAAGACCTGCAACGACTATGTTTTTGAAATGTCGTTTGACTACACCGAGATCTTCGAGAAAAATGAGCGCGTCACGAGCTTGCTTCTTGGAGATGTTGAATTTTTCCATTAGTTGTTCATAGCTTCGTTGCAGATAGTTTTCATCGTGGAATTTTTTAGAATAGGATACGGATAAGGTGGTTTCGTCTCGTTCTTCTGTAGGACGATACCAATAGACAATATCCGCCAAAATAAGAATGGCAAGAGGGTTGGTTTTTCCTTTGTCATTTATGATGGTGTAATACCATGATTCCGGAACGATATTTCCGGTTAAATTGAGTTTACCTACTGCATCTACAATAGGATTTTGTGTTAATGGATTGATTGATTTTGTCATACATTTCCTTTCTTTCATGTATGACAAGTGAATATTAGATATTTAGATGTGGATTAGATTTGAAAAATGGTTGACCCCCTGATTGACCCCCAGAGGTAGCCGGCTCTACATCCTCCATTTTTCTAGTGTTTTCGGGGGTCGGAAATAGGTTCAAGTCCCGTCGATGGCCCCGACGATCCCACGAACGTCATGTACGTCATCACGAACGTCATGTACGTCATCACGAACGACAGCGGCGTTAACGGCGCGGCGGTTCCACTCTATGACAAGGCGGCCATGGACAATCTTTGCGACACGATGGGCGGCGGCATGTTCCTGCTTCCTTCCTCGGTCCACGAGTTCATCGCCCTTCCCGCAGAGGAGGCCTACACCGGTTCCGATCCCGTGATGGCCTTCGCCCACATGATCCAGGAAGTCAATGCGAACGAGGTCCCGGACGACGAGATCCTCGGCACCGTGCCCTACCACTACGACAAGG
>OMTX01000058.1 GCA_900314085.1 uncultured Lachnospiraceae bacterium
GCAATGACCATATCGTATGCTTTCTTGGGGCTTTCAGATGGTGTACCTTTTGAAAATGGTGATGATTTGGCAAAATATGGGGCGGCTAAAGATTCCGAATGAGAAGCCGATATGAATACTGAATAGATTTTTCCTGTGCTAATGCAGGATTCTTTGTTGGCTTTTCTGTCCGGAATACAAAGCAGAAAGCCCGGAAACCCGACTTTCAAAAGGTACACTTTATGACAGTCCGGAGTTTCCTTTTTCTTCTATCCGGATTTCCCGCAGACGCCTGTAGAATGTGCTTTCCGACATATCGCAGGCAGCCAGCAGGTCTTTCAGGGGAAGGTCTCCCCGTTCCCATTTTGAAATCAGCTTCTTGAAATCGGTAGGCGGCTTTTTGACAGGCCGGCCGAAGCGGACGCCTTTGGCCTTTGCAGCTTTGATGCCCTGCGCCTGACGGACCTTGATATTCTGCCGCTCGGATTCCGCGACAAAGGAAAGGATCTGCAGGACCAGGTCTGCGATGAATGTTCCCATCAGATCTTTGCCCCGCCGGGTGTCGAGGAGTTCCATGTCGAGGACGCAGATATCGATGCCGATCTCCTTCGTGAGGATGCGCCACTGGTTCTGGATTTCTTCATAGTTTCTCCCCAGGCGGTCGATGCTGAGGACGTAGAGAAGGTCGCCTACGCGCAGCCTTTCGACCATCTTCTTATATTCCGGCCGGTTGAAGTCCTTGCCGGATTGCTTGTCCATATAGAGATTTTCTTCCGGAATGCCGAGATCTTTCATTGCTACAAGCTGCCGGTCCTCATTCTGATCCGTGGCTGAAACCCGGATATATCCGTATTTTTCCATGGCCTGTTTCCCCTTCTTTTTGCGTCAATGGTAAATGCTTGCGGGAGAGCGGGCAAGAAACAGGAAAACTTCTTTCGTCTACAAAATGTCTACAAAAAGCCGGGAAAAGCGGAAGAATGGGTGGAATAAAAAGACTTGGTATACAAGATGATGCGAACAGAACGTCACATGGACTCAATATATAGATGCCCTTGTAGAGATGGAATGATCCCGTAGTGGCTTGGATGTTAAACTGAAAATCCCAGACTTTTCAAGGCCTGAGACCTGGTTACAAATACCGGGTTTCAGGCCTTTTTTATGCTCTGATACCTTTTTGATACCTGTTAAGGAATTAACAAAAGGGCCAAAGAGGGCAAAAAGAATAATTCCACATTTTGCTTCTCATGTTTTTTCATTTCAGCTCTTTCAAAAAAGAATAATTTTTCCCTGGATTTTCAGTAATCCGATGATTTGGGGCCCAAGTGTATTTTGAAGATAAAAATACAGGAGGGCAGGAAGATGACCGGAACCAGCGAAAATTTCATTACTGCGAAAGAGATCATGACGGTATTGGATGTTTCCCAGACGAAGGCGTACTCGATTGCCAAGAAACTCAATAAAGAACTTTCTGATAAGGGCTACATGGTCATTCCCGGTCGTGTAAGCAGGAAGTACTTTGAGGAGCGCTTCTACGGCATGAGTACACAGTAAGCAGTAGAAAGGAGATGCAGGATGCCGGTTTACAAGGACAGGGACCAGGGCACGTATTATGTGTCCTTCCACTATGAAGACTGGACAGGCAAAAATGTGCGAAAGATGAAGCGCGGCTTCAAGACAAAGAAAGAAGCTGCAAACTGGGAGGACCATTTCAAGGAGGAAATCAGCGGAGCTGCATATACCATTTCATAATGATCGACGTCCGGTTCGGCATGCTTCTTATGCAGCGCACTGTATATAGAAACCGAATAAATATGATTTTACAACCGAAAATCGGACTTGATCAGACCGTGGGGTGGTATTGTGAAGCTACTCACTGGTACTGCCCAAACCACTTAATTGCGGACTGCTCATAGATCTGGGCACCGATGTTGCCAGGCATGAGATCGAAGATATGGTCTGAGAACGGTACGATGATGGTCTTGTTTTCAATTCCCTTCTGTTCCATGTCGGCGATGAATGCTCTGGTAGAGAAGCCGGGAACGTAATGGTCCCGGTTACCGTATACGATCAGTACAGGGGGAGTGTTGTCCTTGCCGGTCAGATTGGCCGAGGTAATAGCTGCGTACCGTTCCGGATACTCCTCGGGGGATCCTCCGAAGTGTTTAGTCAGAAGGTCAACCTGAGAGCCGCGCAGCAGGGGATCGGCATGATCATAAACCGCGGCGGGATCTGTCGCAGGATAAAGAGCGGCTACCGCGGTGATCTTCGGAATCGCTTCCCCGATCACGGCTGCCAGTTCCCAACTGTTGATCCTGGAGGCAACATTGATGGACAGATTGCCTCCGCCGGATTCTCCGGTCAGGTAGACCCGGGAAGCATCTCCGCCGTATTCTGCAGCGTGAAGACCAAGCCATGCGACAGCCCTGCCACAGACCTCTTCCTGTCTGTTCCACAGGTGTCTTTCGTCTGTCGACAGAGGGTAATCCACACTGACTGCCATATAGCCATGATCTGCGAAGTATCTGCAGTGGCTCGTAACATATGTCATGAAACGGTCACCTGACGCCCAGCCGCCTCCGTGAATGAATACGACGACCGGTGCAGGACCATCAGTATTCTGTGGTTTCCAGATGGACAGTCCGATATCTTCACCATCGAAGTTATAGAAGGAACTGATCTCGACGTCTGCGTCCAGATCTGACCTGCCGCTCATTGCCTCTTTGTAGTTGATGGTAACGCCTTCCTTCGCGGCGAGTCTGACGTTGCCAAAAACAACGATCAGTACCGAGACCATTCCGATCACTGCCGCAGCGAGAATTCCGGCTCTTGCTCTGGTCCTGGACACAAGGTAGAGGACGATCGCCACTGCCAGTAAGAACAGATACAGGAAGCTCAGAGGCAGGAATCATCGCCTCGAGAAGACTGCCGTCGGATAATACCGGAATACCGGTCAGGGATAGCAGCACCGTCAGCGCCGGTGGAATGATCAGTATACCGGACAGGATGGTGATCAGTTTCAGAGAGAAGAATTTCTTTATCAGCTTCATCTTTACAAATACCTCTTCAGCTGTTAACGTAAATATAATCACGAGACTACAGTATCAGTTTAATGCTGATTCTGTCAGTGTCAAGTACAAACATGCATGTCTGCAGAAAATGATACGACTTCACTGAATCGTATCACTGAAAGGGGTCCTGACGATGGCAACAGGGAAGAGAGCGGAGAACACGTTATATATCAGGGAATGTATGGCGGATGCCTTCATTGAGCTGCTGAAGGAGAAGCCGGACAATAAGATCACGGCGCAGGATATCGCGGAGAAGGCGAATACTGGCAGAGCAACCTGGTTCCGGAACTTCAATTCGAGAGAAGACGCGATCGCATTCAGGCTCAATCGCCTGTGGGATGCCTATCTGGTGGAGCGTGGAATGGACAGAGAAACGATTCCCAATGACCTTATCGGTAAGGAATTCATGGAATTCAATTACGGCATCCGTGATCTGCTGCGCCTGCTGTGCGGCAGGGGTTATCGATATTCACTCTACGATGCCTATTATAAGATCATACATCATGAGACAGATACGGATACCGCGTCCTCCTATATCGCGCGCTTCGGTGCATATGGAATGGTCGGCATCCTGGATGAATGGATTCAGAGAGACTTCAGAGAAACGCCGGAAGAACTGCTGCGTCTCACATCGGAACTGCTGCAGCCGCAGAAGTGAGCCAGTTACAGCCGATTGCCATCTGCTCACTTCGACACTCGAAGGTACTAGGTACTACACAAATTAATACAATATCGGCAAATAATCTGGCTTATATCGTTATTGCTTCAAATTTGTCGAGTACATGGTACCTTGTACTTTACTGGATGATCTGGAGGGAAGAGCCTTGGAGTACTTCCTGAAGAAATACGCAGAAATGTAATCAAATAGCGGTTGGCAGGACCGGGGAGGAGCAGCTGTTTATGGCTGCTCCTCATTTTTTCCCATTCGTTATAGAAATCTCCGCTCCGACATGTAATAATGATATTGGTATATCTACGGTACACTATCGAAAGATGCAAATAGAAGGAACCCTACTTTGAGTGGGGCAATTGGAAAGGCTTTCCAATAATGAGTGACTTAGTTCAATATGAAAATTCCAATGATATTTATGGAGATATCTGCCAGATCGTGGACAGTTCCCAGAGCGCTGCGTATAGATCTGTGAATGCAATCCTGGTTGTCCGGAACTGGTTGATTGGAAGACGCATCTCCGAAGAAGAACTGAAAGGTTCTG
>OMTX01000185.1 GCA_900314085.1 uncultured Lachnospiraceae bacterium
CTTTTTCCGGTGGCAGAATTTGATAATGCAAAACGCGATATCACCGTCTCCGTCTTTGCCTTAAACTCTGACACTTACAAGAGCGAAGGTACGACGGAACTCAAACTTGTTTTGCAGCCCTGGTAAAGTGCTCAGGGAGCACAGATAAAAGAAAGGAGTCTTTTATGAAGAAACAGAAAATGAGAGCAGGTGCAGTGCTTGCCGCAGCGGCTCTGGCGCTGGCCCTGGTGGTACCGGCAGGGACAGAAGCGGCAGACGTCAAGGTAGACGGAACAGGTACTACTTCATCCAACTCGACAACAGGTCTGTATGACGGCCAGACGGATGCTGCCCTGAACAATGCTACATCTACAAAAGATGTTCAGGCGAAAGTTTCCGGCGGTTCAGAAATTGTCTATGATCTGGACATCACTTGGGGTGCTATGCAGTTTGAGTACGATTACGGTGCTACATGGAGTCCGTCTACTCATTCTTATACGGCAGGATCCAGCGGAAATCAGGATGGCGGCTGGGTGACAGCTAATGTTGACGGAGCAAAGAATAAGATTTCCCTAGTCAATAATTCCAATTTCCCCATGAAGGCTGATTTCAGCTATACGCCTGATACAACACTGAACGCCACGCCGGCAACGACAGGAGCAGTTACAGGTATCTTCTCTACTGTGAATACTAATCTGAATACGGCTGCGGTACTTGCTCTTGGAAAGAATGGCTCCGGTGTTTCGGCTATGGAAACAGGTACACTGATCCTTCAGATGGACAAGACAAATCTGACTACAGCTGGTACAACATATTATTACTATGGCGGAACCGGATATACAGATGATGGTGATTATGACAAGGATATGTTTTTCGCTCTGACCGGTAAGCCGGATGCAGGCGGACCTTCGACATACACTTCCGTCGGTTCTATCTCTGTAGCGATTGCTCCCTGCACAGGGGTCACAAAAGCAACAATAGCAGCAGCTCCATAATAGCTTCTGGATTTCAGTACTATCTTCCTGGCGGCGCCACAAGGCGCCGCCCTTTTTCTTTCCTCCGGATGATGTTATAATTACGGCAAATATTTCGAGGGGAAATTTGAATTGAGGGGGGCCATATGATTGCTGCAGATGCCAAGACCAACACCTATATGAGCGACAACGCTCATTTCGCTGATGTTTTCAACTACTTCATCTATGGCGGCCGGCAGGTGATCCGACCGGAGAATCTGCAGGAGATGGACCGGACAGCGCTGGCGATGCCCTTTGGCAGCGGGAATGAGGCCTCGGAGGAGGTTCAAAAATTCCGTGATGTGCTGAAAACAGTTTCCGTTAAATCGGATGACTCGACGACTTACCTGCTGATGGGCATTGAGAACCAGTCCCACATTCATTATGCGATGCCGGTGCGGAACATGCTCTATGATGCAATCTCCTATGCTAATCAGGTGGAAGCACTTGCAAAGCGGCATCGTGAGAACAAGGAGTATGGCAATGGTGATGAATTTCTGAGCGGTCTTCACAAAGGCGATAAGCTACGGCCAGTGATCACTCTTGTTATCTATTGGGCACCAGATAAGTGGGACGGAGCCGGCAGTCTTCATGATATGCTGGACACTAAAGATCCGGAGCTCTTAAAGCTGGTTCCGGATTACCGGATGAACCTGCTAACGCCGGACAGTATTGATGACTTTGAAAAATTTAAAACCGAATTGGCGGAAGTACTGGAGTTTATCAAGTGCTCAAAGGATAAGGATGAACTGATCCGGGCAATCAATAGAAATCCGGGCTTTCAAAATCTGGATCGGAGATCTGTTGAACTGATCAATGCAATCACAGATGCGGATATTGTAATCCCTGAAGGGAAGGAGGCAATCAATATGTGTACAGCCATTAAAGAAATGAAAGAGGAGTCAAGAAGTGTTGGACGAAAAGAGGGGATTAGTCAGGGACAGTCTCTCTTGATTCGACAGGCTTTGCAGAACGGTAATTCCGTTGAGCAGATTGCTAAGTTCCTGAACCTTCCGCTTGATGAGGTAAAACGTCTTAGCAAGGGTTGAATCCGTGAATTGCGGAAATCTGAAGGGGAGGTATTGAATGGCAAGGAGGAGACGCCGCAGGAAAAGAAGCGTAGTGGATAGTGCCGCGCGAAACACAGCATTCATTACGGATGGATGTAATCCCGAACTGGTTGTTGGAGCTGAGTTTGACGGAGTATTTGAAATACCGATTATAAAGAGGCCGGAACAAATTATTATTCCGGACCACCTGGTTCCTTTCAGCAAGTTGGAGAAGGCAGATCCTAAAGCATTCGCGGTGTGTACATATGAGAACGATAGTGATTTTAAGGATATCCTGATTGACCCGAAATTATATACCCGGATCTTGAAGAAATATCAGGGCTTCGTTTCACCGGATTGCTCAGTTTATCGCGATATGCCTCTTGCTGCGCAGATTACTAATATTTATCGAAACCGGGCAATTGGATATTATTTTCAAAAGCACGGCGTTTATGTTATTCCAAACGTGCGGTGGGGTGATGAAAGAACATTTACAAAGAAGTGCCTTCCCGAAAAGGTGGCTTTTCTTGGCGTGGAAAGGCATAGCATTGTTTCAGTCGGGTCATATGGCCAACTGAAGGACAGAGTGAACAGATATTATTTTGAAGCTGGTTTTGCTTCAATGATGGAAACTCTTGAGCCGACTATAGTGCTCATCTATGGCAAGCTGCCGGAGAATCTTGAGAGGCAGTATTCGGAAACAAAGTTTGTAGAATTTGAGGACTGGGCCGGAATAATGCGGGAGGACGCTGATGGGGGCCGGACAGAGTGACTTATACAAGGGGACTTATGGCGACCGGGAAGAAAATATTCCGGATGAGCTGAAGGGAAAGGTAAAGCTTCCGGAGAATGATGCTCAATTGAAGCACATTTTTCGTGAAGAAGAGGGACATCTGTCTGATACTCCTGCGAACAGGAAAATGCTTGAAGAGCTGGCGAATAATCCGGATTATCATATGGGAAAGGACTCACGTGGGAATGACTGGAATGTGCGTCAGAATTTCGATGGAACACAGGATTGGGTCAGATCACAGAACAATACTATAAATGAAGGCGGCCGAAACACTTTACCGCGCCAGTGGGATTCGGAGACCGGCTTATATAATAATGTTTTTAAGCGGAGAATGAATGATGAATAAGTTTGAATTATTCACTTTGATATATATGGCGTTGGATGCATTTTATGATCAGTGTAATACACCTGAAGAAATTAATGTATTCTTAAGTGATATGTGCCCGTTTACGTTTAAGGATGAAAATTCGGCGGTTCCGGGAGTTTATCAAGATTTCAACAGTTTTATCGGTGACAGACAAATTTCGATAGAGAATAGCTTTGAACTGGCAAAAAACTATATTGAGCATTTATCAGATGTGGATGTGCGCGCAGCATTTAATGACAGATTAAAGAATGTTTGGATCGATTCATGTAAAGAATTTCTGGCATTACCGCATAAAGGGAAGAAATGAAATTTACACATGAAACATAGAGTGGCGTCATTTTGACGCCATTCTTTTTTTTCAGTGACGTCAGAGTGACGTCACTTTTTCTTTGCGGAAAATTCTTCTCAGTAACGTGCAAATTCAGGCAGGTTCCAGGGTGCGAGCTCTGGCCAGATTCCCGTGGGGAAGCTGTTTCCGCCAAAAGGGAACTGCAACTTTTGGCGTATCCTGTTATCTGTTTCAGTTTTTCGCTTTAAGTGTTAAAAATTTAACCAGTTTTTGGGAGGCCAATGAACCTGCGGATTTCGACTCCCCAAAATTTGGGAGGAGTTCGCAAACCCAGTAAATCGAAAAATTGCCGGTGAGAAAACCCTTCCAAAATTTGGATGACGCAGTGTTCTCAAGGTTTTCGGCCGTCCAAAATTTGGAAGCGGCAACTTTTACATATCAAATTTTTGCGGTTCGAAAAAATCGGTTTTCCAAATTTTGGACGACTCAGTCTAATCAGGGTTTCCGTCTCCCCAAAAAATGGGGAGCCTTTATTCATGCGGGTTTTGAACAACAACAAAAAGTGGCCAAATTCCTGAGTCACTCGTAGCTGCTCCATCAATGCTCATCACGGCAGCTTCCAATTTTCTTGAAAATATTTCTTCTCAATTTCGGATTAAGGAGAAACGTGCCCCATATACAAAGTGAAGGCACAAAAGAAGAAATTATTTTACAGGACAATGCGCAGGGAAGGCTGGTGAAGAAAGTTGGAGCAAGCAGAAGCTGCGGATATAAATCAGGACAAGGGAAGCGGACCGGGATTCAGGGATGTGCGATTGGATACCTATTGGCATTCGTCCTGCTCGATACCAAGGGATATCCTCCGGATGGGGCTGAAACCGACTACAGTGATCATTTACGGACTGCTCCTGATGCGGGCGGCCATTTCACGAAAGAATCACTGGACAGACAAAAGCGGCAGAGTCTTTGTCTACTATACCATTGAGGAACTCAGCAACGACTCCTGTCGCGGGGCGACAACGGTGAAAAGCAGCCTGAATGAATTGACGCAGGCCGGGCTGATCAGCCGGAAGCGGACCGGCTTTAACCGGCCGAACCGCATTTTTGTCCGGGTCCCGATCGAGGAACCTGAAGACAATGATAGGACGGACAGGTGTCCTCCCGGAAATGAGGGCAGTCAGGAGGCCTGTCCCATGGATGGACAGAAAACGGACCATCAGAAGGACAAGGGGGCGTCCCCTAATCCTGAAGAGAAAGAGAAAGATAGATTCCGAAACGCGCGGGATGAAAATGATCTATACAACTGGAGGAACATTAACTTTTGATGGATACGAAAATAATACCTGTACAGGGAAAGGATGGACTGCTTTACTGCCCGGTCTGTGGGGAGCCTTTGCAGCTGAGGCTCAATGAAACGGTGACCCATTCCGGTTTTCGCATTGTTCACAGGGCGTGTGCCTGCGAGCGCAGGAAAAGGGAAATGGAAGACAAGAGGCGCACAGAGAATGAGCATCGTTTTCTGGTTCAGAGAAACAGGGAGATCTGCTTTCCGGTGAAGAAAATGAGCACCTGGACATTTGAAAATGATAATGGCAGTGTGCCCGAGATGCAGTTGGCCAGGGACTATGTAGAGCATTGGGACAAGTGCCGGGAGGAAGGGAGAGGACTCCTCCTTTTCGGCAATGTCGGCAGCGGGAAGACTTATATGGCGGCAGCCATTGCCAATGCGCTGTTGGAACAGGAAAGCAAGGTACTGATGCGGAACTTCGCCTGGATCAGCAATATCTCCGCCTTTGAAGCGGAAGAAAAGCTGAATGAATTATCTTCGTTCGACCTGTTGATCCTTGACGACCTGGGAGCAGAACGAAAGAGCGAGTTTGCCCTGCAGAATGTGTTCAATGTAATTGACCGGTGGTGGAGCACCGGGAAACCGATGATTGTCACGACAAATCTGACACCGAAGCAAATGGAGAAGGGACAGGATCAGGCAATGGAACGGATTTATGATCGGATTTTCGGCCGCTGCATTCCGGTGTCCGTTGCCGGGCCAAGCCAGAGGCAATCGCCCCGGCAGGCCAAAGCGGATGCATAAGAACCTGTTGTAATCTGTCTCTGCAGAAAGGAGGAGGACCTTGAAAACCAAATATGACCGCCCTTCCCCCTTTGCTTACAGGGACAGGACGGAAGCCATCAATTCCATGGGGCGGATGCTGAAGAATCATGCTATAATGGCAGACGAAGATGCTGCTGATATACGCATCATGAGAAAAAAGCAGATAGAAAAGCTGATTCAGGAGGTACACAAAAACAAAATTTTCTTCTCCGAAAAGAAGAATCTCTACTACACGCAGGATCCGGACAATAAGAGGCGGAAGATTTCCGCAAGGGACATGGACAGCCTCTATGAAAAACTCTACGAGCGGTATTTCGGAGAGCAGACATTTTCGATTGCTCAGCTCTATCCCTTCTGGCGGGAGTGGATTTGGGAGCGAAGGCACCTGAGCCCCGGGACGATCCGCAAGCACGATGACTGCTTCCGGAAAAACTATGCGGATTCTGAATTCGCCACCCGACCGATCAAAGAACTGACGGCCTATGATGTCGACTGTTTTCTCTCCTCTTTTTCTGAAAGGGCTACAAGACACCAGCTGACAGAGATCAAGACCATTCTGAACGGGATCTACGATTATGCAGTAATCCGGGACATCGTTCCGGTCAATGTGGCACGGAACTGCAATACCCGCACCATCCGGACGAAGGCGGAGCAGAACGATCCCTACAATGTCTATACCCAGAGCGACCGGGCGAAGATCCTGCTGGCGTTGAAGGACAGCACAGATTCCTATGATCTGGTCATCTGCATGATGTTTTGCCTCTGCTGCCGCGTTGGCGAAATTGAGGCTATGCATTTCGAGGACATCAATCCGGAAACGCAGGAGATTCTGATCCACAGCGAGATCGTCTATGTCACGGGAATCGACGGAAACAGCGGGTATTTCAAAGAGGCAGACTACACGAAGACGGGAGATGATTCCGGAGTGGACCTGCTGCCGCTGACGGCGACGGCCATGGAGATCGTAAACCGCTGCACGGCCCTCTATGGGGGCGAAGCAGAGGGATACATTTTCAAGAGTGCATCCGGCGGCTTTCTATATACGAAGACCTTCAACCGGCACTTAAAGGCCGTCTGCGAGCAGGTGGGTATCCGCTACCGGTCATCGCACAAGATCCGGTTCTATACGGCTTCCGCCCTCGGCGGTGATGAGGACATGGATATGGCAACGCTGATGCGCTGCGGCCGCTGGAAGGACCCGTCGACAGCGATGCACTATCAGAGAATGGCCAGGGAGAAGACGGCGAAACGCCGGGCATTTGACCGGCAATTCGGATGAACCGAAAAATTGTCAAAATTCAAAACCCGCGCAAACAGGGGATTTCAGATCAGGTCGCCACAAGGTCACCACAGAGACAAAAAGCGGGAAGCCTTGATAATAAAGGCTTCCCGCTATGGAGCTTAGGGGGATCGAACCCCTGACCTCCAGATTGCGAACCTGGCGCTCTCCCAGCTGAGCTAAAACCCCGAATGGATGGAAATTTTCCCGCAAGATTCTGAGGAAAAATATCCGTTTGCATGTCCTGCTTTGGCAGGGCATTTTTTATGACTAATGTTTTCCGCAGCGTTTCAATCGACGGAACATATGTGATAATATTACTTTTGCGAGATACTGACAAGTGGAAATTTTTGCATGACGGACGTGGGTGGCAAAACCCGCACGGACGGCAGGTAAAGCAGATTGCCGACTGATTGAAATTGCAATAGAGAGAATTTGATATGGCAAAAACAAAGATTGACTATGAGAACTGGGACGAGCACGCGGAAGAAAATCTCGCTGTTTCCGGCGACGTCGTGATGCTCGATGCGGAGGGGAAGATCGATCTCGAAAATGAAAGCGACGGAAGCGAAGACGAGACGCTGCCCTATCGGGGGGCGGCTGTCGGCAGCAACGGAGAGCAGCTATACGATGTGACAGATCCCGGCAACGCCATGGCGAACAAGGAAAACGTCCCGTCGTCCGGCATTGTGCTGAACCGGAATTATCTGTATGCGCGCCGGGAAAAGATGGATGCTGCGGAAGAGAAGGCGGTAGCGGATCCCTTCTATCCGGACGTCGTGCAGTTCGTGATGACGGATGATATCGGGGACGGAAGCAGTGCGACAGAGCTTGCCGAGGAACTTTCCGACCTCTATGAAGCGCTGGCCGTAGCAGGTGATGCCGACGGGATGCCGGACGAGTTCGACCTCTACGACGGGCTGATCGGAAATGGGGAGACGGCGCTGACTCTGCATGTGCACGTTCGCGGCGGTTCTCTGCAGGAAGTCTACCTCACGCTCGAAAAGGGGGAGGCCGATGAAGAAGCGGACTTCTTCGACTTTGGCGAGGGCGAGGTCTTCGATCCGGCAAGCCCGGATCTCGTGCCGGAAGACGAGGGTCTTGCAGAGGCCTTCGCGAATTATATTACTAATACAGATCCGATGAATTGCGAAACCCTTCCCTTGTCCTTTGCCGCCTACTATCTGAAAAGCCATGCGTTTTCGCGTTGGGCAGAGTACCTGGGCGAGGCGGTGAGTGACCCCTTTGTCGACTTCTTTACACCGGTTTACGTCAAGCAGAAATAAACAAAGGATAAACTGAGAAGGAATGAATCCTTTTTCTGCGCCGACGAAATGGCGCTTGCACGATATTTACAGTTATTTAATTTGACAGGGGAATTACAGGAAGTAGAATGAAATCAGCACTGCCCGTGATGGCAGGCGGTTAGCCCTGATCTTGAAGCTTCGAAAGGAGCGGATGGAAAGGGGGTGGTCCGAATGACTATATACCAATTCATGGACTTGGTGATGTACACCGTTTCCTGTATTTCTATTGGCGTTTTTATAGGAGAAAGGACAAAAAAATGACCGCCCAGCCTGCAAGCGCGCGGTCATAAACCAAACGTAATGGGCTAACCGCCCAGTGGGCAGTGCCTTTTTCTACGCACAATATAACACCGTACCACAGGTTTTTCAACTGTGAATTTTGGAAAATACAAGCGGTGTGTTGACCGGCGGGGCGCCCCGCACATATAATAGACGAGTTGATTGTATACAATGTAACTGCACGACGCACATACATATGGAAGACGGCTGAAAGAGCCTGTACCTGTCCGGGGATCTGTTTGCGGGCAGCACGATAGAAAGAAGAAGCTTTATGTATTGGGGATACGGTTTCTGGGACTACTCATATATTCTGGTACTGATCGGGGCGGTGCTTTCCCTCATCGCTTCGGCGCGGGTGCGGATTACATATAATAAATACGCTCAGGTGCGCAGTGCCGGCGGTATGACGGGGGCAGAGGTCGCGAGAAGAATTCTTGAGTCGCAGGGCGTTCACGATGTGCGGATCGAGCACGTCAGCGGAAACCTGACGGACCACTTCGATCCGCGGGAGATGGTCGTGCGGCTTTCCGACACGGTCTACAATTCCACGAGTGTTGCGGCAGCAGGCGTGGCGGCCCACGAGTGCGGGCACGTCATGCAGGAGGAAGAAAATTACGCTCCGCTCAAGTTCCGCGAGAACCTCGTGCCGGTGGCGAATTTCGGCTCGTCGATTTCCTGGCCACTTATCCTCATCGGTCTCCTGATTCGCAGCGATGCCGGCTGGTACATCGCGATAGCGGGCGTCATCCTCTTTTCACTCGCCGTTCTTTTCCAGCTCGTTACGCTGCCGGTGGAGTTCGACGCATCGCACCGGGCCCTTGGAATTCTGGAAGACACGGGCATTCTCGGACACGAGGAGCTTCGCGACACGCGGAAAGTCCTGCATGCAGCGGCAATGACCTACGTCGCGGCAGCGGCAGCGGCCATCCTGCAGCTGCTCCGGGTTATGCTGATTGCAAATTCGGGACGACGGAGAGACTGACACTGCCTGGATTTTTGGTGGAGATTTGTAATGAACCGCCGCGTTCTGCCCACAACGTCGCTATGAAATGGTGGAACTTTGTAATAAATTGCCGCGTTCTGCCCACAGCGTCGCTATGAATTGGTGGAACTTTGTGATGAATCGCCGCGTTTCGTCCACAGCACTGCCATGATATGGTGGAACTTTGTAATGAACCGCCGCGTTTCGTCCACAGCACTGCCATGATATGGTGGAACTTTGTAATGAACCGCCGCGTTCTGCCCACAGCAGACAGTCTTTTATCCGGCCGGGACGATGGCTACATGCCTATGCCCGGAAATGAGAGGCTTTATATTAGTCATATAAATAATACAAGGAGTTTCAGATGGTAACAAATGACGAAAACATCGTATCCTTCAAACACCGCATCATGGAGGAGGTCTGCCGGCTGGCGTGGGCGGGAAAGCTCGACGAAAACAGCGCCCACGACGTCATCTTCAAGATGATTCCGCGCGGAGCCAAGCCCATGTGGCGCTGCTGCGTCTACAAGGAACGGGCCATTGTCGAGCAGCGTTTCATGCTGTCGCTTGCTGAAAATATCGAAGAGGATACGGACAATGTCGTCCAGGTCATCGAGCCCGCCTGCGACCAGTGCCCGATTTCTTCCTACTCTGTCACGGACAACTGCCGCTTCTGCATCGGCAAGGCCTGCATCAATTCCTGCAAGTTCCAGGCGATTGCTCCCGGTGAGAACCGCATGCATATCGATCCGGCGAAGTGCAAGGAGTGCGGCCAGTGCGCGAAGGCGTGCCCTTACGGGGCTATCGTCCACCTCGTCCGTCCCTGCAAGAAGGCCTGCGACGTCGGCGCTATCACCTATGATGAGAACGGCATCTGCAAGATTGACGACACGAAGTGCATCCACTGCGGCCACTGCATCCACTCCTGCCCCTTCGGCGCCATCGGGTCAAAGACCTATCTCGTGAACATCATCAAGGACATCCTCGCCGGCAAGGAAGTCATCGCCATGGTAGCTCCTTCCATCGAGGGCCAGTTCGGGGATGACATCACGCTTGATTCCATCAAAGATACCTTCCTGAAGCTGGGCTTTTCCGACATGGTTGAGGTCGGTCTCGGCGGTGACATGACAGCGGCCTATGAGGCGGCCGAGTGGTCGGAGGCCAGGAAGGAAGGCCGCAAGATGACGACGTCCTGCTGCCCGGCCTTCATCAATATGATGAAGAAGCACTTCCCGGACCAGTACGCTGAGAATATGTCCTCGACGGTTTCCCCCATGTGCGCGGTTTCCCGCTACCTGAAGGCAACCCATCCCGGCTGTGTCACGGTCTTCGTCGGTCCCTGCATCGCAAAGAAGGCGGAGACACAGGACAAGAGCGTTCCCGGAAACGCGGACTATGCGGTGACGTTCGGTGAAATGCGGGCTATGATCCGGTCGAAGGATCTGACGGTACAGCCTATGCCGAAGGATTATCAGGAATCGTCCGTATTCGGGAAGAAGTTTGCTACCTCCGGCGGTGTAGCCGGCGCTGTCATCGAAGTCATGAACGAGCGTGGAGAAGACACTTCCGATATCAAGCTTTACAAGGCGGCTGGCGGGGCCGACTGCAAGAAGGCCCTGATGATGCTGAAGGCCGGCAAGCTGCAGGAGGACTTCATCGAAGGCATGATCTGCGACAGCGGCTGCGTCGGCGGCCCTTCCAAGCACCGGACGGAAGTAGAGATCACGAAGGCGCGGAATACCCTCCTCTCCCAGGCCGACGACCGGAAGGTTCTCGAGAACCTGAAGAAGTATCCGATGGATCAGTTCTCCATGCACCGGGACGGGTCGATGTAAGCTATTTTTTTCATTTATCCCCTGAAGAAAGCAGTTCAAAAGGGGCTGTGAAAAAACACAGCCCTCTTTTTATGCGGTACAGCCCTTTCTCCGGCGGCTCGCCTGCCTTCCTCTCAGAAAGGCCGGTATCGGAACCCCCTCGGCCATCGGCCTTCATACTGCATTTTTCCTTTGGTGGAATTCATGCTCCGTATGCTCACGTCTTCTCCGGGCAGTGCATACGGAGTTCGTCCGCAGAAGAAAAGTCCCTCCCGGACGCCTTGGCGGTCTACGGACCGCTTGTGGCGCCCGATGAGGGGCTTTTTTCTGCTACCGTATTGTTTCCACACCGTCTGCCCTGCGAATCCGTGAGTGCCGGAGCGGTTTGGCCGATAGAGCGGTTTCTGGCCGGCCTCCTCCGAGGGGGATTCCTTCGGCTTCCATACTACCCTTGCTGACCGGCAGGCTCGCGCCGGCCTGCTGGAGCAGAAGGCCATCTGCTTACCGCAATAACACAAAAAGGACTTCTGATCTGACGATCGGAGGCCCTTTTTTGTGGTATACTTTTCTTGCGATGAAAAAATACAATGATTATTCTAATGCAAATCAAGGCGTTCTGCCAACTTTTATTTCCGATTCTCTTGACATCTGTGATCCGGTCTTTACGTTTGAAAAACTGCTTGAAGATGTCGACCTGGACCGGTTCCTCGAAAAACTGCCACGGCACCTGACAGGCAGGATCGGCTATAGCCCAAAACGGATGCTGAAGACAGTCCTTTTCGGATTTATGACAAGGGGCTATATCTCGCTCCGTGAGCTTGAGGACGAATGCCGGGTAAACCTGCGGTTCATGTATCTCATGGACCGCGAAACGCCTTCCTACAGGACGTTTGGCTACTTCATCAACCGGGTGCTTGGGGATTCTGTTGAAGGCCTCTTCAACGGGATCAATTCCGCCATCATCAAAAAAGACCATGTAGACCTTCAGCATCTGTATATCGACGGCTCCAAGTTTGAAGCCAATGCGAACAAGTATACATGGGTATGGAAGAAAGCAACTGAAAAGTCCCGTTATCGGCTCTATGAGAAGATCACCGCACTGTTTGATGAGATGAACATGGAACTTGCTGCCAGCGGTTTTAAAATCAAGGTCAACACGGAGTATGTTCCGGACGGGCTGCAGGAGATCCTGAAGAGATATGCAGAAGTCTGGTCCCTTGACCCGTCATCTTTTGCGCATGGCATCGGCCATCGGAAGAGCGTTCAGCAGCGTCATTTTGAAAAGCTGCAGGAGTACATCACAAAACTCCGTGAGTACGCCGAAAAGATCGACACCTGCGGGCCTGACAGGAACAGCTATTCCAAGACGGATCACTCTGCCACGTTCATGCGGATCAAGTCAGACTACATGGGGAATGACCAGCTGCTCCCGGCTTACAACGTCCAGGTGGGAGTTGCTGACGGCTACATCGCAGTTGCCGACGTGAACCAGTACCGGTCAGACATGGACTGCTTCATCCCGCTGATGGAGAAGTTCCATGAGACATATGGCTTTTATCCGAAGTATCCGGTAGCAGACGCAGGATACGGTTCTTTCAACAATTACATCTTCTGTCAGGAACACGGGATGGAAAAATATATGAAGTTCCCCATGTTTGATAAGACAG
>OMTX01000150.1 GCA_900314085.1 uncultured Lachnospiraceae bacterium
TGTCCGGATCCTGCCCCGGGCATTCAGATCAAAGCCTGCCGGTTCGGCGCAAATACCGCCGGTCCTGTCTTTTCAGATCTTCACTTTCCCGACGATCTTCATCACCTTCTCCGGTTCTCCCGCCGAGACCGTCGGCCGGTGGGCGTCCTCCGGATAGAGGATGACGAAGCTTCCTTCATTGACAAGCATTCTCGTGAAGCGCTCAGGCGCCTCATAGAAGGCGACGTCCTTTTCTTCCCTGTAGGCTTCCTTCACCGTCAAAGTATCGGTCGGCGCCACATCGATGAATTCCTTCCCCTTCACAAGCATCTGGATGTCCACGTACTTCTGATGGGCTTCGAACTTCGCATCGCTTTCCGCCTTCGTCGGATAGGACTGCAGGGTGAAGAAAAATCCCTCATCCACGACCTGCTTCTCCCCGACGGGAATCGTCTTCACATCCACCTTCTGCAGGTAGTCCGCCGCAGCGTAGACTCTTTTCTTCAGGTCTTCATTGTTCATGATTCATTTCCTTTCTTTGGCAAAATATTACTTTCTTCCATATGTTTTTTCAGCCTCTGCAGGTCTTTCCGCGTTTCTTCATTCGTAAAAGGATAATCAAACAGTTTCAATAGATACCCCTGCTCCACTGCCATCCGCCTGCTCTTTTCATAGACCAGTTCATAGCAGAGGCAGATGTGGCCGACAAAGTGGTCGGCCGGCGTCCGATGCAGGTCCCTGGGAACCGCCCTGTTTTCCGTCAGGGCAATCTCAAGCACCTCCGGCGAAATCGCGCTCTCTGCAATCTCCTCCTCCGGCAGGGAATAGATGTCAGACTGGGACACGGCAAAGTTCACGCGCAGGATGTCGATCTTGTCCGCATCCCGGATGATATTGCAGAAGGCCTTTGTCACTGAATCCAGCCCCTGTGGCAGACGATAGCGGCTATGGTCTCTGACAGCCTCTTCCAGAAATGGATAGAGTGTCGCATTGTCTGAAAAGCGGTCAATGAGATGTTCCTCCCCGAACAGGAGGTCCGCCCCGAAGCCTGCATGGTCAATGGACTGGCTGTCATTGAAGGTATCGTACCGCTTCAGCTGTTCAAAACGCCCGATGTCGTGCAGCATGCCGATGAGCCAGGCAATGTCAACGGCTCTTTCTCCTGCTGCCACCGTGCGAGGCGATTTTCTCACTGCTGTTTCAGTATTCGGAAACCTTATTTCCTCCCCAAAAACGTCTCTCGCAATCTCTTCGCAGTTTCCTGCCACATGATACGTGTGCTCATACTTGAGGCGGATCTTGGGATTATGGAGATCATATCCGCTCACGTAGCCATCAAATGCCTCTTTTACCCGTTCTCTGTCCATTCGTTTTCTCCTGCTTTTTGAATGATAGCAGAATAATATAATAATGTACCCGCCAAAAATGATTACTTCAGATCTTCATTGCAGCGCCTGCTCCGCAAGCACCCGGTACTCGCCCAGGCTCTTCGCCTTCCTGATCTTCTTCAGCAAGCGGGTGGAGTTTTCCTGAACTGCTCCCCCGCCTGCATAGACCGGCGACTTCTCCCACCAGCCCCAGAGCTCCTTCATGCGGGCGAGAACTCCCTTCTCATCCGGGATATAGGACTGATAGCCGCGCAGGATCTCATCGTGGAAGGCGCGGAAGCGGGCGGCCTCTGACGGAAATTTTTGAACGGAAGTTCCCCCGTCGGCAGGCTGCATGCCTTCTACTGAAAGGCCTCCTGCTTCGCGCGACGCAGTCCTGCCCTCCCTGTTCCGGATTTTCTCCGCCAGTGCCGGATTCACAAGGAGCCCCCGTCCGATCATGATTCGCTCCACCTGCGGGAATTTCTCATGAATCTTTTCTGCGTCCGCGACCGATGTGATGTCCCCGTTCCAGGTCAGGGTGTGGGTGCTCTGTGAAAGCGCCGCCGCAAAAGCTTCTTCATCGGCTGTTCCCTGATAGCCCTGGGCAGCGAAGCGGGGATGCAGAATGATTTCAGAAAGAGGATAGCGGTTCAAGATAGAAACCAGCTCCGGAAAATGCTCCGCCGAATCCATTCCGGTGCGCATCTTCACGGAAAGATTGAATTTCAAATTTTCTTTTTCAAGCGCCTCATACGTTTCGGAAAGAATGCGGTCAATCTTTTCCGGCTCAGCGAGAAGTCCTGCCCCTCTTCCTTTCCTCGTCACGGTCGGCGACGGGCAGCCCAGGTTCCAGTTGATTTCCTGATAGTCCAATTCACAGAGCCTGCGAATGCCGGCCGTCAACGCCTCGCTTCGTCCCGCCAGAAGCTGGGGAACCAGGGTGCAGGCTTGATCCTCCAAAAGGGCTTTATTATTCTCATACGAAATATCCCGCTCATCGGCCCGGCCGAAGCGGGCTCCCTCCTGCACGTTCAGGAAGGGCGTATAGTAGCGGCTGATCCCGCCGTAGTACCTGTGGTGGGCGTTCCGGAAGGCAAAGCCCGTGATCCCCTCCATGGGGGCGAAGTCAATGGATAGCATATTTTTTCGAATCTTTCGGCAAAGGCCGGAAATATTTCAGGCGTCGTACTCTCCGTACTCGCACCCGACATGGCTGGCTCGGAGTTCATCTTTGAGTACTAATGTATTCCCGGCTTTGTCATAGAGCTTCACGACACCGGTTCCCGTTCCGCCGTTCCACAGGCGGCTGTAGCGTTTCTGCCCGTCCGGCGCCTCGTAGTTGACAAAGAGCATGTCGGCCTTTTTGCAGGTGATCTGCGTATCCATGACGGCGTGAATATTTTCCTGGCGGACGCGCCAGAAGACATCCTCGTCTCCCTCTCGGAAGGAAAACTCTGTCTTTACATGAAGAGGAACCTTCGAAAAATTGAAGTCGTATTCCTCCCCCTCGTAGTACATCACGCCAAGGAGCGTCCGGTCAAGAGCCAGAGAGAAAATCTTCGGCCGGCCGCCGCCGATGTCGAAAACGCTGTTTTTTAACTCCCTTCCCTGCTTTTCACTGTAAAGGCAGTTCGAGGAAAGCCAGACCCAGGGCGAAGTGAAATCACTGCCCCAGTTCTTGTCCGCGTAGCCAAAGCTTCTTTCCGGCGACACGCGGTACGTCTCTCCATTGTAGATGACCGTACCGGAATAGGCTGTCTTCATGCCTTCCGCATGCCAGTACATCTGAAAGGCCTCCGCATCGCGAAGCGCCTTGCCTGCGCCGGGACCGACATTGAAGGTGATCTGCTTGTCAACGGCAAGGTTCCATTCCATGTCGCCGGCATCGCACATCCACTCCGGATGGGCAAGGGCTTCTTCCTCTGAAATATGGACGGATCCCTTCAGCTCCTTTTCGCTGCAAAAGCAGTCATCCGCGGAAACGGAAAATGGAGCGTTTTCATTCAGAATAATATCTTTCCAGGCAAAGAATCGGTGCAGCTGGGCCTTGTCCCGTCCCCAGCTTCCCGCCTTTACCATCAGATACGAAGGCTTCTTCCCTGCCGCCTGATTTTGAGGGAGCTGCCCGAGGACCGGCGCCTCTTCCGCAAGGCCGGGATTGATCAGAAAGAACTCAATGAAGAAAGCCCTCTCTTCCCCCGTCTTCTCGCTTACCCCGGTGAAATTGTGCCACCACCAGTCATAGCCCTGCTTCCGGAGCCTGCCCCTAAGCATGCAGGCATCCCTCGTGATGTCTGAAACATTAAAATGCTGCAGCTTCCTGTCGATCTCGTCTATTGCGGTCATACTTTTACCACTCTTCCCGCCTGCGTCTGTCTCACAGAATCAGGTGACACAAAATCAAAAAAGTCGATGCGATTGTCCGCTTGCGCTATGCACCTGTCTTTTTCAGATGGTGCAAGTATAGCACAAGGGGAGGCACTTTTTCTTCATTGTATCATTTTGACAGGCAAACGAAAGAAAACGCTCCCGGGC
>OMTX01000013.1 GCA_900314085.1 uncultured Lachnospiraceae bacterium
TCGAGACGGTAGCCCAGACCGGCCAGGTAGCAGCAGATTCCTACATCCCTGCAGGTATGAGCGACGGCAACGGCGGCGAGTTCAAGAACAAGTCCTACTATGACGCTGATTCCACGAACCTTGAGGAAGCAAAGTCCCTGCTTGAGGAGTGCGGCTACACCTTCACCGACAACGGTGACGGCACCTACACCCCTGACAAGGATATCACCCTTCCTTACATCACAAACGATGCAGGCGGACACGTAAAGATCGCAGAGTGCATCCAGTCCGATCTGCAGCAGCTCGGCATCAACATGGAGATCTCCAAGGAAGACTGGAACGTATTCCTGCAGGATCGTAAGGACGGCAAATTCACCTTCGCCCGCGAAGGCTGGCTTGCAGACTACGATGACCCCATCAACATGCTTGAGATGTTCCGCTCCGATTCCGGCAACAACGATCCTCAGTTCGGCAAGTAATTACCCGATTGAGAATAATATAGAGCCGATATAAGTTCGGATCCTTCGGGGCGCAGCCGCAGATAACGGCTGCGCCCCTTTTTTGCTGCCTGCATTTCGAAAGCGCTATTTCTTTTTTGCCCGGTCTTTGCTATAATACAACTGTAATTAGGCGTTTTCGGAAATGGATTCATCTTCTGTTTCCATATTGAGGCTGTGCTATGGCACTTGGAATCAGCGGATACGGAAATTACACAGGGTATGGGCTGTACGGGGCTTCTTCCTTCGGCATAGGAAATCCGCTTGAGGGAACAGAAGGCGACCCGACCGCCTATTCGCGGGCGGGAAAGACCGGCGCGAATTCTGCCACCGGTACGGCGCAGGGTGCTGCAGCTGCCGGTGCGAAGAGCGCTTCGGCAAACGGAGCTGATTCGACCGGCTATGTGAATCCCGAGGAAGACGGCAAGACGCCGGATACCACGAAGAAGCCCGGCCGCAAGTCCTCACCTGCGGAGTGCAAGACCTGCAAGGAACGGAAGTACCAGGACGGCTCGGACGAGGCGAATGTTTCCTTCAAGGCGGCCGCCCATGTCTCCCCCGAAGCAGCCGGCGCGGCGGTGCGGGCCCACGAGGGCATGCATGTCGCCAATGCCTACAACAAGGCGAAGGAGACCGGCGGCAAGGTCCTGCAGGCTTCCGTTTCCATCCACACGGCGGTATGCCCCGAGTGCGGCAGAGTCTATGTGAGCGGGGGCGAGACGCGGACGAGGATTGCAGAGCCGACGGATGAAAAGGTCAGGGCGAACCCCTACAGGCAGAATGAAAAGGCCATGAACTCTATTATGAATACAGGCAATCGCGTGAATATCGGCGCATAGATTTTTCTCAGGAAATTGTTCTCCCCGGGCTTTTTCATCGGAGTCCGGGGAGTTTCACGTTTACGGGACAATGAGCAAAAAGAAAAGGCGGAACGCAGCTCCGCAAAACGGAAAAACAGTGGCAGCGCAGACAGAACAGCTGTCAGTTGAAGCCGCTCAGCATTCGGATCCGGCAGAAAAGAAAGCTGACGGGAATGACGGCGAAAAAACTTCTGCGGCTGTAGATTACCGGGAAATTCAGAAGGCCTGGCAGGAAGAGCATATCCGCCAGATTCAGGCCGAGCGCGAGGCGGAGAAGAAGCGGGCGGAGGAAGAAGAGCAGAAGAAGCGCGACGCTGAAGAGCACGAGCGGGTGACGGGGCTTCTTGAGGAAGCAAATATCCGGCCGGAGCCTCTGGAAATGGACGTGCAGATTTCCGTAGGTGATCTCTATCGTTTCAACCTGTACAATACGTTTCATTCCTCATCCGGAATTCTGGCTCTTGCCGGTGCGGCAATGGTGGCTCTGGTTGCCTTTTTTACAGCCGGCCGCATCGGTACGGTCTATACGGTCATCTACTATATCTGTGCCGCCGTCTTTCTTTTATATTATCCTCTGATCGGATACCTGCAGGCACGGGTACAGCTGGAGCGGTCTATGACCCTTTCCCATCCCCTGCGCTATACCTTTATGGATTCGGGTATCGATGTCCTTTCCAATGCCGTTGAGGAGGACAATGAAGAGGTGCTCGAATGGGACGACATTCAGCGGGCGGCGGAAACAGGAAGCGCGCTCTATATCTATACGGGAAAAACGGACGGCTATATCCTGCCGAAGACAGCTGTTTCCGCAAAGATGCCGAGGATCCGGAAAATCCTGCGGGGAGGACTTCCGGCTGATGCCCTTCGCCTGCGGGGCGGACGAAAGGGCAGGGAAGCTGATCGGGAGCGGGCGGAAAGCCTGAAGGCTGAAGGAAACTGAATTCGGTTTTTGGAACGGGGAATAGCGTTGAAAGTGATAGAAAGCTTCTCGCCGGAAGATACGGCGGCTGTCGGACGGGCACTGGCGGAAAAAGCGTCACCCGGCGACATCATTACACTGACAGGCGACCTGGGCGTCGGCAAGACCGTCTTTGTAAAGGGCTTTGCGGACGGTCTCGGCATTCGTGAACCGATCACCAGCCCTACCTTTACGATTATGTGCGTCTATACAGGCGGCCGTATCCCTCTCTACCATTTCGATGTCTACCGCATTGAGGAAGCGGACGAGATGTACGCTGTCGGCCTCGACGAGTACGTAAACGGGGACGGTGTCTGCCTGATCGAGTGGGCGGAAAGAATAGACGACATGCTGCCGAAGCCTCTGACCCGGGTGACAATCGAAAAGAACCTGTCGAAGGACCTCGATTACCGGAAGATTACGATCGAAGAAGTACATGACTAATCTTTTCATGATGTTTGGATGAGGCTGCCGTCCATCCGGCATTGTGCTGCAAACAGATAGGAACCAAAAGCTTTATGATACTCGGAATCGATTCCAGCGGACTCGCCTGCACGGCGGCGGTTGCTGACGGAGACGTCCTGCTGGGGGAATATACAGTCGACTACAAAAAGACGCATTCGGAAACCCTGCTTCCCATGATTGACGCCCTTTTTAAGGAAATCGGCGTTGAGAAAAAGGCAATCACCGCCGTTGCCTGTGCTTCCGGTCCCGGTTCTTTCACGGGCCTCCGTATCGGCTGCGCAACAGCCAAGGGCATCGGCCTGGCTCTTGATGTGCCCATTGTTCCCGTGCCCACTTTGATGGGACTTAGCTTTAATTGCGCAGTTTCCGATCGACTGGTGGTTCCCCTGATGGATGCCCGTCGCGGCCAGGTTTATACGGCTGCTTATTCCATGAAGGAAGCGCTTTCTGCGGGCGGGGCAGCTGGCCTCCCGGAAGAGGTCCTTCCCCAGCAGGCCGTCGCTGTCGAAGACATGATTGAAAAGGTGAATGCCCTGGACCGGCCGGCAGTCTACCTGGGCGACGGCGTTCCTGTCTTTGCTGAAAAATTACGCAAGTTGACGCGCGTCAACTTCTCCTTTGCGCCCCTTTCCCTCTCCCGGCAGCGGGCGGGATCCGTGGCGGCGCTCGGAACGCTTCTTCTTGCAGCAGGGAAAGCCGTTCCGGCAGCGGATTTCCGGCCGGAGTACCTGCGTCTGTCCCAGGCGGAGCGCGAACGTGCGGAAAAGGAAAAGGGCAGTCATGTTTGATATACACGCGATGCGTGCAAGCGAAATCGGTACGGCTGCTGCCCTTTCCCTTTCGGTATTCGGACACGAAGCCTGGAAGGAGAAAGATTTGCGTGAAGCGCTTTCCGGCGGACATGCAAGGCTTTATTCTGCGGAAAGTGAAGAAGGCAGCCTTGCCGGCTATGCGGTTTTTTACAGCGCAGCGGATGAAGGCGAACTGAACAGCATCGCGGTCAATCCTTCCTATCGGCGGATGGGCGTGGCCGGCGGCCTGCTGGCGGCGGCGATTTCAGACCTGACGGCAGGCGGCGTGGCAAAGATTTTTCTCGAGGTCCGTGAGCACAATGCCCCCGCGATTTCCTTTTATGAAAAAAACGGCTTTCTGGCCGCGGGAGTCCGCAAGCACTTTTACGACCATCCGGAAGAGGACGCCATTGTGATGGTGAAGACGCTGTGAAATGTGAGACACGCAATGCGTGCCGGCAATTAATGCGGGCTGCGAAGGCCTGAAAATACTACATTGAAAGGTACTTTTATTAGTCATATGCTTGATGTATGCCTGCTCGGCACAGCCGGGATGATGCCCCTGCCCTATCGGTGGCTGACCTCCCTGATGTGCCGCTACAACGGGAGCGACCTCCTGATCGACTGCGGGGAGGGAACGCAGATTGCCCTGGCGGAGAAGGGGTGGAGCCCCCACTCCATCGATACGATGCTTTTCACCCACTACCACGCGGACCATATTTCGGGCCTGCCCGGGATGCTGCTTGCGATGGCAAACGGGGATCGGACCGCCCCGCTTACGATCTGCGGCCCCAAGGGCCTTGCGCGTGTTGTGAACTCCCTCCGTGTGATTGCGCCGGATCTGCCCTTTGATATTATTTATAGAGAGATCAATGCGCCCACGGAGGAGTTCGAGCTGGGCGGGTATCAGATCACGGCCTTCCGGGTCAACCACAACGTTCCCTGCTACGGCTACAGCCTCTTCATTCCGCGGCTCGGAAAGTTTGATGCAGAGGCTGCGCAGGCGCAGAATATTCCCGTGAAATTCTGGAACGCCCTGCAGCACGGAGAATCCGTGACGGATGAGGACGGGACAGAGTATACGCCCGACATGGTTATGGGACCGGCCCGGCGGGGGCTGAAGGTGACGTACACGACGGACACGCGGCCGACGGAATCCATCGCCGTAAACGCAAAGGGCAGCGACATCTTCATCTGCGAGGGCATGTACTGCGACCGCGACAAGCTGAAGAAGGCGAAGACCAATAAGCATATGATGTTTACGGAAGCAGCATCTCTTGCGGCAAAAGCGGAAGTGTCCGAGCTCTGGCTCACCCACTTCTCGCCGTCTCTGGTCGGCGCGGAGAAACATATGAAAGAAGTGAAAAAGATCTTCCCGAATACCATTCTCGGGAAAGACGGAATGACGCGGGAACTCAACTTCATAGATGAAGAGTGAAGACCTGCGTGTTTTCAGCGGCAAACGATGGCGGTTTGCCCTTAAGGAGATCAGCTTATGAAGAGTGCGGTACGGACCGGCATTTTCGGCATTATCATTGCGGTGCTGATTGTCAGCTTCTACCTCTACCTGTCGAAGCGGATGACGAGCGGCGGTGAGGAGACGAAGCAGCCGGAAAAAGTCAGTACAATGGATCAGGTGCTGGAGAAGAACTTCGCAGCAGACTACCCCGGGACGGCGCGGTCCGTGATCCAGTGGTACAACAAGATTGTCCTCCTGATGCACGATGAAAAGACGACGGATTCCCAGATGGTGGATCTCTGCGACCAGGCTCTGCACCTTTTCGACGAGGAGCTCCTGAAGGTCAATCCCCGGGACAGCTATATCGCCTCTGTCCGCGACGATGCTGCGGCTTTTGAAAGCGCCGGCCGGAAGATTGTCTCCACGGGCGTCTGCGACAGCGGGGATGTCGTCTACTTCTCAAATGGCGGCAAGAAATATGCCTACGTCGTTGCCTCGTATTTCGAGACGGAGGGCTCCGGCTACACCCGCGTCTACCAGAAGTACTGCCTGCGGCAGGACAGTGACGGCAAGTGGAAGATTGTCGCCTTCCAGCTCTGCGACAGGGATGGAAACGTCACGGGCGACATTATTCTGCCGGCAGCAGGCTGAGGCATATGACTAATATAAAGCGCAAAGGAAACCGGCGCTTTTCATTTGGGCTGAATACAGGATTTTCCGGACTTATTTTGTCCGGGTGCAAAAAGATATGAAGATACTCGGAATAGAATCGTCCTGCGATGAGACGGCGGCTGCAGTCGTTGTCGACGGGCGGGACGTGCATAGCAATATTATTTCCACCCAGATTCCCATACACACCCTTTACGGGGGCGTCGTGCCGGAGATTGCCAGCCGCGCCCACATCGAGCGGGTGAACCAGGTCATAGAGAAAGCCCTGACGGATGCGGGTGAAACGCTTGAATCCATTGATGCAATTGCCGTGACTTACGGGCCGGGGCTGGTGGGCTCCCTCCTCGTCGGCGTCTCCGCGGCAAAGGCCATTGCCTGGGCGAAGGACTTGCCCCTCGTAGGTGTCCACCACATCGAAGGCCATATCAGCGCGAATTATATAGAGAACAAAGACCTTGAGCCGCCTTTTCTGTGCCTCGTGGTAAGCGGCGGCCACACCCACCTCGTCCGCGTCGTTGATTACGGAAAGTATGAGATCCTCGGACGGACTGTTGACGATGCTGCCGGCGAGGCCTTTGACAAGGTGGCCCGGGCAATCGGCCTCGGCTACCCCGGCGGTCCGAAGATCGAGGCGGAAGCGAAGAACGGAGATGAGGAGGCAATTGACTTCCCTGTGGCAAAGGTTCGCGGTTCGGAATACGATTTCTCCTTCTCCGGCCTCAAGAGTGCAGTCTTAAACTACCTGAATTCCGAACGCATGAAGTCCGGTTCTTCGCTCGAGCCTGCAGCTGCCTTTGACGGGGAGCGTATTTACGGCATCCGCCGGGCGGATATTGCGGCCTCCTTCCAGAAGGCGGTCGTTTCGGCCCTTGTCGGTCATGCCATGGCTGCAGTGGAGGAATACCGTGTTGACCGGATCGCCATTGCCGGCGGAGTGGCTTCAAATGGGGCCTTCCGCGGGGCGATGGAAGAGGAATGCAGGAGGCGCGGCATTGGCTTTTACCGTCCGTCGCCGATCCTCTGCACGGACAACGCGGCGATGATCGGGGCGGCCGGCTACTATGATTATCTCGCGGGGCGCCGCGACGGCTGGGACTTAAACGCCGTGCCGGGGCTGGCACTGGGAGAGAGGTAATGAAATTTACTGCTATAGTGCTGGCCGGCGGCAGCGGAAGCCGGATGCAGAGCGGGACGCCGAAGCAGCTGATGAGCGTGCTGGGAAGGCCCCTTTTATATTATTCTCTTGCCGCTTTTGAAAAATCCCCCGTCACGAATATCGTGCTCGTCACACCGGCCGGGGAGGAAGGCACCTACCTCAGCGAATTCCGCGGATACGGTATTTCGAAGATTGTTTGCGCTGCAGCAGGCGGGGCGGAGCGGTGCGACTCCGTATACAGCGCGTTGCAGGCAATACGTGAGAATCATATTCCTTCGGATTTTGTACTGATCCACGACGGAGCCCGGGCCTGCGTCACGCAGGAAATTATTTCCGATATGATGGCGGCAGCTGAGACGTACGGGGCAGCCGTGGCCGCTGTCCCCACGAAGGACACCGTGAAGATAGCGGATTCGGAGGGGCTTGTCGGCGAGACGCCCGACCGCAGCATCGTCTGGAATGTGCAGACACCACAGGCCTTTGCGACGGATCTCGTGTGCGCTGCCTTCGATGCGATGTATGAAAAGACGGATGGCAGCAGCCCGCGTGGAATCACCGATGACTCGATGGTGGTGGAACGCTACGGCGGGACGAAGGTGAAACTGGTGGAGGCCGCCTACACCAATATCAAGGTGACGACGCCGGAGGATCTTCCCCTCTGCGAAGGAATTCTGCGGCAGCAGGGGTGGACTTGAGCGAAGATGGAATGTCTCTTCAGCTCACCGCCGTTTTCATTCGCATTTTCGCATGCTGTGCATGCTTTAACGCTGCTCCGCAGCTAAAAATGCTCATGAAAATGGCGCTTATCCCGTAGATTAGGCCTTGAACACTCAAATGCAAGCATTTGCATTCAAGGCCTAATCTACGGATGAGCTGAAGGCGCAAATTGAATGCAAAATTAATGAAATTTGTGCTTGCATCGCGTCGGTCACTGTGGTACTATTCGATATGCGCTCGCCGAAAGGAAGCGTTTTTACATTCCTACGGAGAGGTATCGAAGTGGTCATAACGAGGCGGTCTTGAAAACCGTTTGTCCGCAAGGGCGCGTGGGTTCGAACCCCACCCTCTCCGCTTCGTCTCGCAAAGCATCCGGCCTGAAAACGTCCTGACGGACAGGCAGGTGGAAGCACCAATTGAATACGTTTATTTGTGATAAGCGTTAGGGACATGGAGAAGTACCCAAGCGGCTGAAGGGGCTCCCCTGGAAAGGGAGTAGGTCGTTA
>OMTX01000172.1 GCA_900314085.1 uncultured Lachnospiraceae bacterium
TGAAGATGAGTGACACCACACTCTCACAGGAAGAAATCAATGCCCTCATAGCCGGCGGCATTCCTGGCAGCGACGCGGCAGCGACCGTGGCTGCCACCCAGGAAGCCGGCGGCGGGATCTTGTCGTCCGACGAAATCGATACGATCGGCGAGATTGCAAATATCAGCATGGGCTCTGCGGCGACGGCCCTCTTTTCCCTTGTCAACCGCAAGGTAGAGATTTCCACCCCGATTGTTTCCGTTTCGAATTGGGATGAGATCGTCGGCCTCTATGAAAAGCCCTGTGTACTGATCAAGATTTCCTATACGCGAGGCATCGATGGATCGAACCTCCTGATTCTGAAGGAAGACGACGTCAAGGTCATCACAAACCTCATGATGGGCGGCGACGGTACGAACGTCGACGACGAGCTCGGTGAGATTCATCTTTCCGCCATTTCCGAAGCCATGAACCAGATGATGGGATCCTCGGCGACCTCATTATCTTCAATGCTGAATGAAACCGTCGACATTTCCCCACCCACGTCGGACTTAATCGACCTGCAGGATACGGCAACGCTTGACGGAATCGGCGAATTCATCAAGGGCGACTTCGTAAAGGTTCAGTTCCGCCTTCTGGTCGGCGACCTCGTAGACTCCATCATGATGCAGCTCTACCCGATCGATCTCGCCAAGTCCATGGTCGAGTCCATCCGGAAGAACATGCAGACGGATTCGAATTCCACGGTTGACGACGCGGCCTTCGGCGAGACGGCTTCCGACTACGCCCAGCCGGTTGCTCCGGCCCAGATGGAGGCAAATCCCATCGAAAGCCAGGCGGCTCCTCAGCAGGCTCCGCCGCCCCCGATGCAGCAGCAGATGCCGCCCCAGATGGGCATGCCGATGCAGGGCTACCCCCAGCAGCCTATGTATGCCCAGCCCATGCCGATGCCCCAGGTCAATGTCCAGCCGGCCCAGTTTACCTCCTTCGAGGGAGCCTTCCCGACGACCTATTCGTCCGAGAACATCGACCTCATCATGGACGTACCCCTGGAGGTCACCGTCGAGCTCGGGCGGACGCACAAGTCCATCAAGGATATCCTGGAGTTTGCCCCCGGCACCATCATCGAGCTGAACAAGATTGCGGGCGAGCCCATTGACGTTCTCGTGAACGGCAAATATGTTGCCAAGGGCGAGGTCGTCGTCATCGAAGAGTCTTTCGGTATCCGGATTACTGAGATTGTCAAGTAAAATAAAACTTGATTGATTTGTTTGAAAATTGTATTATACTATCGTTGTTATTTCATCAACTAAGGAGAACACAAGATGGCAAAGAACATTCTTATCTGCGATGACGCGGCATTCATGCGAATGATGATCAAGGATATTCTGACGAAGAATGGCTACAATGTCGTCGGAGAGGCCGAGAACGGCGTCAAGGCAATTGAAGCGTATTCCGAGTGCAATCCCGACCTGGTCCTGATGGATATCACCATGCCCGAGCTTGACGGCATCGGCGCCCTGAAGGGCATCAAGGAAAAGGATCCCAATGCGAACGTCATCATGTGCTCCGCAATGGGCCAGCAGGCCATGGTTATCGAGGCCATCCAGTCCGGCGCCAGGGATTTCATCGTAAAGCCCTTCCAGGCAGAGCGGGTTCTCGAGGCTGTGAAGAAGGTCATTGGCTGACACGATGGTTCTCGCATCGGCAGGAACGGCTCAGGGCATTTTCCAACTCCTCGTCGTCCTCATCATCTTCGTTGTCGTTCTCATTCTCACCTACTATACGACGAAGTGGATCGCGGGCTACCAGAAGAAGCGGGGCAGCGGGGCGAATGTCGAAGTCATAGAGGCTTCGAAGATCGGGAACGACCGCTATATCGAGATTGTCCGTGTCGGGAAGGACCGCTATTTCGTCCTGGCTCTCGGGAAGAACGAAGTCACTTCCCTCGGGGAGATTTCAAAGGACGACCTTGTCGAGGTGAAGAGGGAGGCATCGTGTCTTTCTGCCCATGGCTTTTCCACCGGAGGCCGTTTCGACCAGATTCTTCACGGGCTGAAAAAGTCTGACGAACCGGGAAAAGAAGATTGAAAGATTTTTCTGTTTCATGAAAAAACATTTAAAGAAAATCATTGTGGCCGCCAGTCTTTCCTTGGCGGCTCTTTTTTTAGCAATTTCCGTCTCCCTGATCATCCCGCTGGGGAAAGGCGGGCAGGCGGAGGCGTCTTCGTCTTCGAATACGACAGGCACGCTTCAGACTCCCAATACGGATCGGAACACGGTGGCAAACGACCAGGGGACAACCGTGAATGAAAACGGCTCCGATATTCCCGATGCCCAGGACGCGAACAGCCAGTACGGAACGAACAGTCAGAACCTCGACAACAGTCAGTACGGGCGGAATGACAACAACACAAATCCATATTATACGGACTACGGCTCGACGCAGTACGCTCCGAACGCTTCGAATTCCACGACAGGCACGGGCGGATTTTCTCTGACATTCGACGGGCAGAATGTCTCTCTTTCCGCCCAGCTGAGGATGTTCCTGATCCTTACAGTGATTGCCCTGGCTCCGTCCATCCTCGTGATGCTGACGAGCTTCACGCGGATCATCGTCGTCCTTCATTTCGTGCGGGCTGCCCTGAACACCCAAACGGCGCCGCCCAACCAGGTCATCACGGGACTGGCTCTTTTCCTCACGCTTTTCATCATGTGGCCCACGATGGTGCAGATCAACCAGAATGCCCTCGTGCCCCTCGACAACGGCGAGATTACCCAGCAGGAGGCCATGGTCGAAGCGGAGAAGCCCATCCGGGAGTTCATGTACGGGCAGACGCAGACGAAGGACTTAAACCTCTTCTGCGACATTGCAAACGTCACCTACGACGACTATGACGACGTGCCCTTCATCGTCCTCGTACCGGCCTTCATCCTTTCCGAGCTTCGGACTGCCTTCATCATCGGCTTCCTCATCTATATTCCCTTCATCGTGATCGACATGGTCGTGGCGTCTGTCCTCATGTCCATGGGCATGATGATGCTGCCGCCGACGACGATTTCCATGCCCTTCAAGATACTGCTCTTCATCATGGCGGACGGGTGGAATCTCGTAGTCGGAAGCCTTGTGAAGACGTTCTATTAAGGAGGTGTCTTTATGACTGAGGGACAGGTCCTCGACATCATGCGGGATTCCTTTTACAACATCATCATCTGCTCGGCGCCGCCGCTTCTGATCTCGCTCGTCGTCGGCCTCATCGTTTCCATCTTTCAGACCGTGACGTCCATCCAGGAGCAGACGCTGACCTTCGTGCCGAAGATGCTGTCCATCTTCATCGCCCTTCTGATTTTCGGTTCCTTCATGCTGAACACGATCGTGAACTACATGACGGACCTGTGGACGAATTTTTCTGTCTATATACGATAGCTTTTGGTTTGATCGCTCATGGCTCAGGTCACAAATACCTATTCCCTCGTCGATTTTGAATATTTCCTCCTGGTCTTCGTGCGCATTGCGTCATTTACGGCAGTGGCCCCCTTCTTCAGTGACCGGGCGGTGCCCACGATGGTGAAAGCCGGATTTTCCGCCCTTCTCGCCATTATGGTGACTAGTGTTCTGCAGCCGGTGGAAATGGCCTACGGGTCAGTCATCGGCTACGCCGTTGTCGTCCTGAAGGAGGTCGTGGTGGGGCTGATCCTCGGCTTTGTCACGAATATGTGCGCCTACATCATCACGTTTTCCGGCAACCTCATGGATATGGACATCGGCCTCTCCATGGTTGCAGAGTTCGATCCGTCGATGAACACACAGCTGACGGTGTCCGGGCAGCTGTATTACTACTTCATCATGATGCTGCTTCTGGTAAGCGATCTCCACCGCTACATCATCAAGGCCCTTTGCGATTCCTTCGACACGGTGCCCCTGGCCGGAGCGGACTTTCAGTGGGACCACCTCCTCAATATGTTTGTGAAATTCATGGCGGACTTCTTTGAAATCGGCTTTCGCATCATCCTGCCGGTTTTTGCCTGCATGCTGCTGACGAACGTCGTCCTCGGCGTCATGGCAAAGGTCGCGCCGCAGATGAACATGTTTTCCGTCGGCGTCCAGATCAAGATCCTCGTGGGCTTTGCAGCAATGTTTCTGACGGTCTTCCTTTTCCCGGAAGTGGTGGAGATGATCACGGACGAGATTCAGCGAATCCTTCCCGAGGCAATAGAAGGCATGCATGGATGAAAATAATATAAAAACTCCATACATTCCTGCGGAGCCTTCTGTACCGGCTCAATGCGCCTTTGTGACGGTTCCCGTGCGGACAGACCTGCTTCTGCCTTATAATCTCCAGTTCTTCGGCGACGGGCCGGGCGGAGAGAAGACAGAGGCTCCTACCGAAAAGCGTATATCCGACACCCGGAAAAAAGGCCAGGTGGCGAAGTCCCAGGAGCTGGCCAGCTCCTTCGAGCTCATTGGAATCTTTCTCATGCTGCGCCTCTTCGGGACACTGACGAAGAACCGCTTCCTTGAGGTCTTCAACTGGGCCTGGGGAGATGCGGTCGACCAGATGATGCTGTCCGACCGGGGCGGTGTCACGACGGAAGGCGCCATGCAGCTCTTTGCGACGTCGACGTACGAATTCGTCATGGCAGTTCTTCCCTACTTCATCGGCGGCTTCCTCATTGCCTTCCTTTCTAATGCCCTCCAGTTCAAGTTCCAGATTTCGACGGAGCCCCTGAAGCCCTCCCTCGACAAATTCAATCCCATAGAGGGCTTCAAGCGGATGTTCAATGTGCAGGCCCTTTTCCGTCTGCTCCTCTCCATCGTGAAGATCGTCCTGATCGGAGCCATTGCCTATTCCGTCCTCGCCGGGCATATCAACGAGATCTTCATCCTTTATGAGATGCCCCTGATGCAGGCGGTATCCCTGGTCCTCGATATCGTAATCGACTTAGGGCTCCGCATCAGCCTTGTCTACCTGATCGTCGGATTTGCGGATTTCTTCTTCCAGCGGTGGAAGTTCAACCAGAACCTGAAGATGACGAAGCAGGAGGTCAAGGACGAGTTCAAGGACCAGGAAGGTGATCCCGAGATCAAGGGCAAGCAGCGGCAGCGAATGCGCGAAGCCTCCCAGCGCCGTATGATGAAGAACGTTCCCCAGGCGGACGTCGTCATCACGAACCCGACGCACATCGCGGTTGCTATCCAATACGAGGCAGAGAAGGGCGGCGCTCCTGTCGTCGTTGCCAAGGGCGAAGAGTACCTGGCCCAGCGAATCAAGGAGACTGCGAAAGAGAACGACGTCCCGATCATCGAGAACAAGCCTCTTGCCCGCGCCATTTATACGACGGTCGACATCGACCAGGAAATTCCTCCGGAGCTCTACAAGGCCGTTGCGGAGGTCCTTGCCATGGTCTACCAGATGAAGCGGAAGACACCGCAGAGGAAAGAGTGATGTGCTTCTGCTCTGTCTAAACGCACCGCGTACAACAAGCCTTAGTATTTTTTAAATGAATAATATACAACACCTTGTATTTTTGCTATAATGCCTATTAAGTGTCACAGTGCGTAAGTGGCGCCAAATTTATTTGGCGAAGCTTACGCACTGGTGACACGCCCCTCACACCGAGCGTGATTTCTGCGAAGCAGAAAGTAAAGCGCGAGGTGCGAGGTCGGATTGCGAAAACTGCGAAGCAGTGAAGCAATCCGAAATAGGCATTATTTTTTTGCGCATGGGAAAGGAGGTACGGTGAAATGGCGGAAGCCCTGAAGAAGTTCAATATCACGGACTACGGCGTAGCCCTTTATATCTTGGCTGCCATTATGTTCTTCATCGTGCCCATTCCCTCCTGGCTCCTCGACGTCATGCTGGCCTTCAATATCGCGGTGGCCCTTGTCGTCCTCTTGAACTGCCTCTTCGTGAAGGAACCGCTGGCGATGTCCTTCTACCCGACGCTCCTCCTCTTCACGACCATATTCCGAATCTCCCTGAATGTCTCCTCGACGCGTCTCATCCTTTCCACCGGCCAGCCCGGCAACGTTGTCGAGTCCTTCGGCGCTTTCATGGGCGGAGGCGACCTCATCATCGGAGCCATCGTCTACGTCATCCTGATCATCATCCAGTTCGTCGTCATTAACAAAGGTACGGAGCGTATCTCCGAGGTTACCGCCCGCTTCACCCTCGACGCCATGCCCGGTAAGCAGATGGCCATCGACGCCGACCTGAACACCGGCGCCATTACGGATGAGCAGGCGAGGGAACGCCGGAACAAGCTTCAGGAAGAATCCGCCTTCTTCGGCTCCATGGATGGTGCCACGAAGTACGTCAAGGGTGATGCGACCGCCGGCCTCATCATCTCCATGATCAACCTCGTCGGCGGCCTTGTCATGGGCATGATGCGGCAGGGCATGACGATTCAGGAGGCCATCAACCGCTATACGATTCTGACCATCGGCGACGGCCTTTCGTCCTCGATTCCGTCGCTTCTCATTTCCCTGGCGACCGGTATCCTTGTCACGAAGGGCTCGAAAGAGGTCGACTTCTCGTCCACTCTGGTCAAGCAGCTCTTCGGCATACCGAAGGTCATGTTCATCGTCGGCGGAGCCCTTATCTTTCTCGGTCTTTTCACGCCCCTTTCCGACATCCTTTTCATCGCCTTCGGCGCCATCTTCATCATTGCAGGCGTTTCCATGCAGCGGTCTATCGGACAGGAAGCCGTGGAGCAGGAGACGACAGAGGAAGAGACGGAGGCAGAGGAAATCCGAAAACCGGAGAACGTGGTCTCGCTATTAAATGTCGACCCCATTGAGCTCGAGTTCGGCTACGGCATCATCCCGCTCGCGGACGTAAACCAGGGCGGCGACCTCCTCGACCGCGTCGTTATGATCCGGCGGCAGATTGCCCTCGAGCTCGGTACTGTCGTTCCCATTATCCGTCTCCGCGACAATATCCAGCTGAACCCGAATCAGTACATCATCAAAATCAAGGGAATCAAGGTGGCGGAAGGTGAGATCCTCTTCGACCACTATATGGCGATGAACCCCGGCTATGTGCAGGAGGAGATTGCCGGTATTCCGACCTTTGAGCCCTCCTTCCACCTGCCGGCCATCTGGATCACGGAAGGACAGCGGGAGAGGGCGGAATCTCTTGGCTATACCGTCGTCGATCCGCCGTCCATCATTGCAACCCATCTGACGGAGGTCATCCGCGAGCATATCGCCGAGTTCTTAACGCGCCAGGATACCCAGAACCTCGTGGACAATTTAAAGCAGACAAATCCTGTTCTCGTGGACGAGCTCATTCCTGCACAGATGTCCCTGGGCGATGTACAGAAGGTCCTTCAAAACCTGCTCGAAGAAGGCATCTCCATCCGCGACCTGCTTTCGATTTTTGAAATTCTTGCCGACCGGTCGACGTCCACGAGAGATCCGGATGTCCTGACCGAGTATGTCCGCCAGGGGCTGAAGAGGGCCATCTCCCAGAAGTTCTTCGACGAGACGGATACGAACCAGGTCATTCTTCTGTCACCGAAGGTGGAACAGGAGATCATGGCCGGCGTCAAGCATACGGAGCAGGGAACCTACTTCTCCCTGGATCCTGCCCGCATCGATGCCATCATGAACGACGCGAAGGAGAAGATCAAAAAACTCGAAGACCTGGGCAAGCCGGCCATCGTGGTCTGCCAGGCCATCGTCCGCATGTACTTCAAGCGGCTTGCGGCTGATTATATTGACGACCTGATCGTGATTTCCTACAACGAGATTGAACCCAATATCCGCATTGAATCGGTCGGAACGATAGGGGAGTCCGATGACAATTAAAAAATATCAGGGAAAAACAAAAGAAGAGGCAATTGACGCAGCGAAGGCGGAGCTCGGTCCCCGCGTTGTCATCATGAATGTCAAGGAGGTCCATCCCAAGGGCTTTCTCGGCTCCTTCAAGAAGGCAACCTTTGAGGTGACGGCTGCGGTGGAAGACGAATTTGTCCCCGCTGGAATGCCTGAGAAAAGCCCCGTTTCTGCAGAGACAGCACATCCCGGGGAAGCAGCCGCCCCCCGTATGCCGGAGATCCCGCCCCAATATGAATATACGCCGATCGGAGCCGAACCGGCAGTTCCTGCCGGGGAAACCTATTCCCGGGGAAAGAAGGGGAAACGTCAGGGCTTTGATGCCGTCGTGGACGACAACCTCGGGAACACCCTGCATCCGCAGAAAAAGAACAGTGTCTCTGAGGACGATCTGAAGAGCGCCTTCCGCGAAGTGAGCCAGGTCATACAGGGGGCAGAGCATATCTCTGTTTCCGACGTGAAGGGCTTTGACGGCGAAAAGCCTGTCATCAAAAAGACTGAAGCCCCGGGAGCCGGCCGGACGACGGCTCATGGCATGACGGGGATTGAAGCGGCCGGAAGAAAGAACAGCGCGGCCGCAGCGGCATCTGCGTCTTTGCAGGGCACTCCTGCTGCAGGAGCTCGAAGGGCAGAAAAAACGACGGCAGATATGCATGAGGATGCAAAGAAGGCAGTTGCTTCCCGGCCGGCAGATTCCGTACCGGCTCCGAAGGCAGCGGATACAGGTGCCATTCCCGCAGCAAACGCAGGCTTTGTCCGCATGATTTACAATATCCTCATGGATCACGAGGTTGACGAGCGCTATGTGAACCGGATCATCAACGACATGGGCCCTATCATGACGCGGGAAAACAGCCTGGACTATCTGATTTCAAGTGTCTACCAGAAGATGGTTCTTCTCCTTGGCACCCCGAACCCCGTGACGATCCCTGAAAAGCGGCCCAAGGTCTGCTTCTTCATCGGCCCCACCGGCGTCGGCAAGACGACGACCATTGCAAAGATTGCTTCGGAATTCAAGGTGGAGAAACGCAATTCCGTTGCGCTTTTGACAGCGGACACCTACCGGATTGCTGCGACGAAGCAGCTGAAGGTCTATGCGGATATTCTCAGCATTCCCATCAATGTCGTTTACGCGCCGGAGGATATCGGTGAGGAGATAGAAAAGGTTTCCGACGCGGACCTGATCCTGGTTGATACTGTCGGTTTTTCGCATAAAAATGAAGACCAACGGGAAAACCTGAAGCGGATGCTCTCAAGCGTTCCGGAAGGCGTGGATACCGAAAATTATCTCGTCCTTTCCGCTACGACGAAGTACCCGGATCTGAAGGAAATCATAGACGCCTATAGCGACTTTTGCGATTATACACTCATATTTACGAAGCTCGATGAGACGGAGATGTACGGAAACATCCTGAATGCCCGTCTCTATTCCGGCCGGTCCCTTTCCTATGTAACAACAGGGCAGGATGTGCCGGATGACATTGAGGAAATCGATATGCAGAAGCTGACGAAGCTCCTGCTTGGAGGAAGCGCGGATGGATCAGGCCGAACACCTCAGAAACGTAGTTAAACTGAGGGAACAACGGAATATCGAGACGGCCCGCGTCATCACCGTGACATCCGGGAAGGGCGGCGTCGGGAAGTCCAATACGGCAGTCAATCTCGCCGTTGCTTTCCGAAAGATGGGAAAACGCGTCATCATCTTTGACGCGGATTTCGGCCTGGCCAATGTCGAGGTCATGTTCGGAACGGTTCCGAAGTATTCCCTGGCAGACTTCATCTACCGGGGGATGCCCCTCGAAAAGATTGTGACAAACGGGCCGATGGATATCGGGTTCATTTCCGGCGGTTCGGGCATTGTGGGCTTGAACGACCTCGGAGCTGACCAGGTCCGATCCATGGTGACATCCCTTTCTGCCTTAAACGAAATGACCGATATACTTATCATAGACACGGGAGCCGGCGTTTCAAACCAGGTGTTGTCCTTTGTCCTGAAGGCGCCCGATGTCGTCCTCGTCGTCACGCCGGAACCGGCTTCCATGACGGACTCCTATTCCCTGGTGAAGGCTCTCTACCGGAATGATGCCTTTTTCCCGAAGAACACCCGTATCCGCTTTCTCGCAAACCGGGTGTCTTCCGAGGCGGAAGGTAAGGCTCTCTACGAAAAGATGAATTCCATCGTGGAGCGCTTTCTTTCGGGCTCCATGGAATATCTGGGAGCTGTTCCGGACGATGAGGCTCTTGAGCGGGCCGTCAAGTCCCAGAACGTCGTCTCCATCGTGAACCCCGGGGCGAAGAGCGCACGTGCATACGCTGCTGCAGCGGCGGCTCTGACGGAAGGGAACGAAAAGGCGCCTGCCGGTTTTTCTCTGCCGGCCTTTTTCAGGAGCTTTATCGGGCGGAAACAGGCGTGAGGAACGAAAAAACACTGGGCTTTAAATGCGGGCGGATTTACCCGGGCGGCAGAAAACAGACGCGTTTTTACATTAGTCATAAATAATATAGGGGAGAGGGAACATGGCAGATAAGGACTACGGCCTTTCAAATGTCCTTCCGGGCATGCGGGTGGAAATCCGAACCGTGCAGGAGGCCGAAAGGGAGAAAAAGAGCGGGGAAGCGGCACCTGTCTATATTTCAAGCGTTTATGATGTCACTGGAAACGACACGCTCGAACTTGACATGCCCCTTGTGAAGGGAAATTACATTCTCTTTTCCATGGAACCCATCCGCTATGAGCTTTTATTTTTTGGGGAGAAGGGACTCTTCCGCGGCGTCGCAACGATTGAAAACCGTTATCGGCACGGCAAATTCCCGGTCTATCTCTTCAAACTGGCGGAACCCATCGAGCGCTGGCAGCGGAGGAATTTTTACCGTCTGGACTGTTATATTCCCCTTCTTTATGTTACTCTTTCGGATGAGGCCGGACAAATCGAAAGCATGAAAGAGCTGCATGCCATCATGCAGGAAGAGACCGGGCAGAAGATCATGGGAACGGGTACCATCCTCGATATCAGCGGGGGCGGCATCCGCTTCATCACGACGAAGGATCTCACAGGCGTGAATTACCTCCTCCTCCGCTTCCCCATTGAAAACGGGAGCAAAAAGGAAAGCATTGAGGTAATCGGCCACATCAAGGGAACAACTGTGATTGAGGGCTCGGAAAATACGACCTACCGGATACAGATTTTGTTTAAGGACTCTGACGCCCAGGAACGGATTGTCCATTACATTTTTGAGGAAGAACGCCGGATTCGGCAGAAAGAACGTGGATAGGCATGTACGATGTATTGGTAGTAGATGACTCTGCACTCATGAGAAGACTCATCTGTGATATAATCAGTTCAGTTCAGGAATTTTCTGCAACCGACAGCGCTTACAGTGCGGACAGCACGGTCAAGCGGCTGAAGGAAAAGCATTACGATGCGGTCTGCTACAATGTCTGCATGTCCCACGATGCCTCTTCTTCCCATATTTTTGAGCGTATGAAGGAAGAAGACCTGACGGTTCCACTCATTGCCATGTGCTATCCGACAGAGGAGGCCACCGCCAGGGCGCTCAAAGGACCGGCAGCCGTCGTAGTTCACCCCTTCCGGATGTCTTCGAACGATACGGATGCTTTTGCGGAGTCTCTGGCCGTCGCCCTCCGGCGGACGCTCAGGGTTTCCTCCGGCAGCAGCGCGGCAGCGGAGCCTCCGCGGGTGGAACCTTCTCCTGTTGTGAAGAAAGTTCAGCCTTCGCGCCATGTGGTCCGATCGTCCTATCCGTATCAGCTTGTCGCCATTGCGTCGTCTACCGGCGGGCCCCAGGCTTTGCATACGGTCATCCCGATGCTTCCTGCGAAATTTCCTGTTCCTGTAGTGATTGTGCAGCATATGCCGAAGGGATTTACCGATTCCCTTGCCAAGCGCATCCAGGAGACATCGCCGAATGTCGTAAAGGAGGCGGAGGACGGGGAAACCCTAAAACCCGGTCATGTTTACATCGCTCCCGGCGGCCGCCATTTCGAAGTCATCGAAGACGGGAAGGGAGCCATGAAGTGCCGCGTCTATGACGCGCCTCCGGTGAACAACCTTCGTCCCTGCGCTGATGTCATGTACGAATCACTCAAGTACCTTTCAATTCCGTCCATTCTCTGCGCGGTACTTACCGGTATGGGCATGGATGGCACCGTCGGGATTTCTCACCTGAAAAAGGAAAAGAATCTCTATTGCATTGCGCAGGAGCAGTCAACCTGCGTTGTCTACGGAATGCCGAAAGCGCTTGTAAATGCCGGGCTTGCTGACGAAGTCCAGCCGCTTACGGACATTGCGAAATCTATAGCCAGGAAGATGGGGGTATAGTGATGGATGTAAGTCAATATCTTGATATTTTCATCGACGAGACAAATGAGCACATTCAGAGTCTCTCCGACAATATCATGATCCTCGAGAAGGAGCCGGAAAACAAGGATACGATCAATGAGATTTTCCGTGCTGCCCACTCGCTCAAGGGTATGGCCGGAACCATGGGATTCAAGCGCATGCAGCACCTGACTCATGACATGGAGAATGTCTTCTCGGAAGTCCGGAATGACACGGTAAAGGTCAACGCCGAGATGATCGACGTCCTTTTCCAATGCCTTGATGCCATTGAGGCTTACCTTGAAAATGTCAAAGCCACATCCGATGAGGGTACGGAAGACAACGCCGCCCTGATCGACAAGCTGAATGCCTTCCTGCCCGGTGCCGCCGGAGCAGCTCCGCAAGCGGCAGCGCCTGCCGCAGCCCCTGCCGCAGAAGCAGCACCCGCTTCCGATGTGCCTGCTGATGCAGCCGGCAAACCCTATCTTGCCATCACCCTCGAAGACTCCCAGAAGGAGCAGATCCAGTCCGCTATTGATGGCGGGCAGAATGTCTATGCATTCACAGTCACGGTTCAGAAAGAGTGCCTGCTCAAGGCAGCCCGTGCTTTTCTCGTATTCAAAGCCGTAGAAGACTTCGGCGAAATTCTCATCTATTCCCCTTCTTCCCAGGATATTGAAGATGAAAAGTTCGATACGGACTTTTCCATCATCGTCGCATCGAAAGAGTCCTTTGACAAAATCAAAGAGGCGATTACCCAGGTTTCCGAGATTGACCACGCTATCGGTGAACAGGTGACCGTGGATACCTACAACAAGGTCGAGAAGGAAAAGGAAGCGGCAGAGGAAAAGAAGGAAGCCGCTGCGGCACCTGCTGCTGCACCGGCGGCAGCGCCTGCTTCTGCCCCTGCTCCCGCACCCGCAGCACCGGCTCCTGCAAAGGCTGCTGCGGCAGCGCCTGCAGCGAAGAAGCCGGCCGGCAAGCCCGTCACCGCGAGAACCGTCCGTGTCGATATCGAAAAGCTCGACGCCCTGATGAACCAGGTATCCGAGCTCATCATTGCAAAGAACTCCCTCGTCTCCATCAGCGATTCCGAACAGGCCTCCACACCGGAAAGCCAGCAGCTGCATGAGCAGATCGAGTATCTCGAGCGTATCACGACCACCCTTCATGAATCCGTCATGAAGGTACGAATGGTGCCTATCGAGTCCACGGTAAACAAGTTCCCGAGAATGATCCGTGACCTGTCCCGGAAGCTCAATAAGCCCATGGATCTGGTCATGACCGGTGAAGAGACCGAACTCGACCGGACTGTTGTCGATCAGATCGGCGATCCTCTGCAGCACCTGCTCCGTAATTCCGCTGACCACGGCATTGAAGATCCTGATGTCCGCGAGAAGGCCGGCAAGCCCCGTCAGGGTAATATTTTCCTGAACGCCTTCCAGGAAGGCAACAATGTCATCATCCAGGTAGGCGATGACGGCGCCGGCATCGATACGGAAGCCGTCAAGCAGAAGGCTATTGAAAAAGGCCTTGTTTCTCCGGACGACGCTGAAAAGCTTTCTCAGAAGGAAATCATCGACTTCCTTTTTGACCCCGGCTTTTCCATGTCGAAGGTCATTACCGATATTTCCGGCCGCGGCGTCGGACTCGACGTCGTGAAATCTAATGTCGAGGCATTAGGCGGCGATGTCACAGTCAAGACCACCCTGGGACAGGGCACGACCTTCACGGTCCGCCTGCCGCTGACACTCGCCATCATTCAGGCCCTCATGGTAGAGATTGCAGACGAGAAGTACGCAATTGCCCTGGCCTCCATCATGAATATCGAATCCATCCCGGTCAAGGATATCAAGTATGTAGAGGCGCGTGAAGTCATCCACCTCCGCGGCATGGTCATCCCTCTGATCCGTATGAGAGACATCCTCGACTGCCCGCACAAGGAGGACAACCCCGACGAGGAGCTTACCGTCGTCGTCGTAAGCAAGGGCGAAAGCCTTGCCGGCCTCATCGTCGACAATCTCATCGGCCAGCAGGAAATCGTCATCAAGTCGCTCGGAAAAGTTATCGAGCACAACAAGATCATCAGCGGCGCTACGATCCTTGGCGACGGCGAAGTCGCTATGATCCTGGACATCAATGCTTTGATCTGAGTTACCAGTGTCATAAGTCTTTAGCCGGGACAGATTTATCTGTCCCGGGTGAATGACTTCATGACACGCCCCTTCAGCGAACGCGAAGCGTATGCGCGAAAGCGTGAGCTGAAGGGAGCAGGGCGGGAACTGCGAAGCAGTGAAGCCCTGCGGGTAAATATGCAATATATTTTTCGGAGGAATATTCATGAGCGATTATGAACTTGACAGTGTCGAAGAAGAGAAGAAGCAGTACATTGTCGTCCGCATCGGCAGCGAGCAGTACGGCATTGACATCTCCTACATTGACAATATTGTTGTAATGCCGAAGATTACCCGCGTGCCGAAGACGCCTGACTACTATGCCGGCGTCATCAATCTCCGCGGCGAGGTCGTTCCAGTAATGAGCGCCCACCGGAAGATGGGGCTTGGGGAGGATGAAATCACCGGTTCCACCCGGATCATCATCCTGAAGCTGGAAGCCCAGGGCTTGGTCGGCGTACTCGTCGACGAAGTCCGTGAGGTTGTTTCCCTGGGTGAGAACGAGATTGACCGGTCTTCCCAGAACAAGAAGAACCAGTCCTCCTTCATCAACGGTATCGGAAAGAACGGGGATGACCTCATTTCCCTTTTCGAGATTTCCGCTCTCGTGGATCAGGTGGACGGCTGATTTTTCGCAGAACATGCCGCAGATAGATTATTTGCGGCTCTTTTGTTTTTTCGGCCGGAGAGCAGACTTTTCGGCAGAAAGGATTATGTCTTCATGTCTGAGCTTTCATTCGATGAGATTAATGAAAAATATTACGATGTCCTGAAGGAGATCGGAAATATCGGCGCCGGCAACGCGACAACCGCCATCGCCAATATGCTGAACCTGAAGATGAACATGAGTGTACCGAATGTCGAGCTCATGCCGGTAGAAAAGATTGAATCGGCTATCGGTTCTGAGGAGCAGATCGTTGTCGGCATCATGCTCGGCGTTGAAACGGATATCGACGGATCTATGATGTACCTGATGGACCTGCCGAGTGCCCACCATCTTGTCAACCGCCTGATGATGCGGGATCCGGATTATGATGCCGATTTCGACGAAATGGATATGTCGGCGCTGAAGGAAATAGGAAATATTATTTCTTCCGCCTACCTGTCCGCGCTTTCCGGACTAACGAATCTCACGATCACGCCGACGGTTCCCTACATTTCCATAGACATGGCAGCTGCCATTCTTTCCGTTCCCGCCATCCAGTTCGGCATGGTCGGTGACAAGGCTCTTCTCATCAATACGGAGATGGGTGACGGAATGGATATCAGCGGATACTTCATCCTGATGCCTGAAGGAGATTCCTACGAAAAGATTCTTTCCGCACTGGGGATGCCTGTCTGAAGCAAACGGGGAATAAGTTATGGGACAGATGATCAAGGTTGGCATGGCAGATCTGAAGGTATGCAAATACCCGGACAATCTGACCACCATCGGTCTTGGCAGCTGTATCGGAATAGCGATGTACGACCCGACGACGAAAGTCACGGGGCTTGCCCACATCATGCTGCCGGACAGTACCGCCATCCGGAACAATTCAAATATCGCCAAGTTTGCAGATACCGGCATCACGGAACTTTTGAATCAGATGGTGAAGGCCGGGGCATCGAAGGCCCGCATTGTGGCAAAGATTGCCGGCGGAGCCAAGATGTTCGAAATGTCCGGCGGCAATTCGGCGGCCATCAATGTCGGCGAACGGAACGCCATTGCCTCGAAGGCAAAGCTCAAAGAACTCGGGATACGCCTTCTTGCGGAGGACACGGGGCTGAACTATGGCCGTACCGTGGAAATTTACAGTGAAGACGGGGCTTTCCTGATCAAATCCGTCGGGAAGCCGGAGAAGAAGATTTAAATTGGCAGAGCAGGATACAAAAGCAAAAAAAGATGCGGCTGATTCATCTGCCAAAGGGAAAAAGCCTGCTGCAGCGAAGACGGACGGCGTGGATTCTTCTTCGGACGGAAAAAAGAAAAAGTCTGATACCGTCAATACACAGACCATTCCGATCATGATCACGCTGGCGGCTGCCGCAATTTCCTGCATTATGTCCCTGATGCAGCACGTGGAGCTCGGCGAGTATGTCGGCCGCCTTGTCATTACGGTCATCATCTTTGGAGCGATTGGAATTGTCGTCAGGGTTGTTCTTGACCGCTGGTTCTTAAATCCCAAGGTCAAAAAAGAAGATGAAGAGGACGCCGCTGCTGCAGAGGAAAAGGCGGCAGAAGAGGATTCTCCTGCTGAAGAGGATGCGGATGAAGACCGGCCTTCCGATGAGGATGAGGACGAAGGCTGATTTCCCGGGGGTATTTATTATTATGATTAATAAGTCCCGGATGAGCAGCAATTGATGGTTTTGTGATGGGGGATATATGAAAACTCAGGACCGTGAAAAGTTGTGGGACTCATATACGAAACATCCGACTCCCGAGGTCCGGGAGCAGATCATACTGGAATATGCCCCCCTGGTAAAGACAGTAGCGGGCCGTCTCTATATGTACCTGGGTTCAAATGTCGATTTCGATGACCTTTGCGGGTACGGGGTGTTCGGCCTGATTGACGCTATTGACAAATACGACAATTCAAAAGAGGTCAAGTTCGAAACCTACGCCTCCCTGCGGATCAAGGGAGCCATTCTCGACCAGATCCGCAAGATGGACTGGATTCCCCGGACCATCCGGCAGAAGCAGAAGAAGCTGGATGAGGCCTCGAAGGCGGTTGAACTCCGGACCGGGAAGCCGGCGACGGATGATCAGATTGCTGAAGAGCTCGGTATTTCATCTGACGAATACCTGACCTGGCAGTCCCAGCTCAAGGTGACCGGCCTCGTTTCCCTGAACGAATTCATGGAAGCCGGAAACGAGCCCGTTTCGGACGCTACCCACAATTCCCACTTCATCACGCCTGAGGACAATATTTCCAAGGAAGAACTGAAGAAGGTTCTGGCGGAAGCCCTGAAAGACCTGACGGAGAAGGAACAGAAGGTCATTCTTTTATATTATTATGAAGAACTGACACTGAAGGAAATTGCCAAGGTTCTCGAAGTGTCGGAGTCCCGCGTTTCCCAGCTGCACACACGGGCACTGATGAAGCTGAAAAAGACCATGGGGCCTTACTACGGGCTTATGCAGGAGTGAGATGCCTTTATGCCGCAGACCAATGCATACATACAATTAGAGGTCGGGGGCGGAGATACCATCTGCCATATCCATCCGGCCCGTGAAGGCGGCCAGCCCCTGTCATTCAAGGAGGCGGACGACTACCTCCGCTTCGAGGGCTATGAGAATTATGACAAGGCAGCCTTGACGGCCATGCTTGCTTCCGGGTCCGAAGAGGTGCTTTCCGTGGGCTTCTCCGGCGGCCTCGAGTGCCAGGAACGGATGACGGTGAAGGTTTCTCTCGACCGTATGAGGGCTACCTGCCGCTTCATGCCGCCGTCTTTCGACGGGAAGCAGATGGAGACCAGGGATATTCTCGCCCAGCTCTCCCAGATGGGAATCGTCTACGGCATAGATCAGGACGCCATTCTCGCCTTTGCAAACGACCGCTGCTACTGCACGGACTACGTTTTCGCCCAGGGGGATATTCCCCGTCCGGGGCGTGACGCATCTATTACATATTTCTTCAACACGAACCCCTCCCTGAAGCCCAAGCACAATGAGGATGGATCTGTCGACTACCGGAACCTGAACACGATCAACGAGGTCCGGGAGGGTGACCTGCTCGCAAGGCTCATTCCTGCGGATCGCGGGGATCCCGGCAAGGACATCAACGGGAAGACGATTCCGACGAGACAGGTCAAGAACAAGCATCTCGAGTTCGGAAAGAATATCGATATCAGCGAGGACAAGACCGAAATCTATTCCAAGGTCAACGGTCACGTGGCTCTCTACGGAACCCAGGTCTTCGTTTCCGATGTCTATGAAGTTTCTGCCGATGTGGACAATTCCACCGGAAATATCAAGTACCGGGGCAATGTCCATGTGGCCGGATCCGTCCGGGGCGGCTTTACGGTAGAGGCCATGGGCGATGTCGTCGTGGACGGCGTTGTGGAAGACGCCTATGTGCGCGCCGGCGGCCAGATCATCGTCAAGTGCGGCATCCACGGAAAGAACAAGGGAATTCTCGAAGCCCGCGGCAATATCATGACGAAGTTCATAGAGAATGCCAAGGTCTTTGCCGGCGGCTATATTGAGACAGGTTCCATCATCTATTCGGAAGTCAATGCAGGCGGGGATATCCTCGTGGAAGAGCAGAAGGGCTTTATTTCCGGCGGCGTCATCCGGGCCGGCGGCAAGGTTTCCTCCCAGACCATCGGTTCCGCCATGGGCGCCCTTACCCGGATTGAAGTCGGCATGGCGCCGGACAAGAAGGAACGCTATCTCACCCTGCAGAAGGAAATTGCGGGCCTGAATGCCCGGATTGCAAAGATCAATCCCGTCCTGCAGACCTACCGGGGCTATATTTCAAAAGGCTTAGAGCTCGACCAGAAGAACTTGGTCTACATGAACCGGCTGCTTTCGGAACTCAATGAAGCGAAGGAAACCCTGCAGAAGGACCGGTTGGAGTTCAACAACCTCCACCAGGAGCTTCTCTATTCCAAGCACGCCTGTGTGGATGTGCGGCGGGATATCTTCCCGGGCGTTACTATCTGTATCTCCGACCTCTCGAAGACGACGAAGGACAAGCGGTCCTTCTGCCGTTTCGAAAAGAAGAACGGAGAAATTACGATAAGCAACTTGTAATTGCAGCTGGGCGGCTTCGCCGCCCCGCTTGCTATAAAATCGGGGTGAGTTTTATGTCCATTCGTCCGGTTGACTTCAACGGCATGATTCAGAACACGCCGGAAGCCACGAACCAGAACAATCAGGTCAAGGACCAGCCGGCTGTTCAGCAGCAGAATATCGCCGTCACGTTTCAGCGGGAGACGCAGGAAGCCAGCAGCCGGGTGGAAACACGTTCCGATGCTGCAAGCAATGGCCCTGAGATCAATGCGGATGCCGGCGGAAACGAAGGCAGTGAATACACCCCCTCCGGGAAAAAGCAGAAAAAGAAACACGAAGTTCTGCCGGACGGTTCCGTCAAGGTGAAGAATCCCCACGGCTCCTTTGATATCTCGGTCTGAGACAGGTACCATACGATTATTGATTCTTTCGAAAAAATATTATTATGACAGCACTCGAAATCATACTTCTAATAGCAGGGGCGGCCGTCCTCATTTCAAGCTTCTTCGTTTCGGAGAAGCTTTCTTCTTCTGACGTGGATTATATCCGGAAGCTCTCGGAGAAGGAAGTGAAAATCATCCTCGAAAAAGAGCTCGATGGAGCAGACGATGAGATTGCCAAAAGAATCCGGGAGAAGACGGACGACGCCGTGGCGGAAATCGAGCGGGCGACGGACAGGGATACGAACGACAAGCTTCTTTCCATGAACGAGTTCTCGGATACGGTTCTTTCGTCCATGAACAAGTCCCACGACGAGATTATTTTTCTTTACAATCGCTTGAGCGACAAGCAGAAAAAGCTGGATGAACAGAGCACGCTGCTTTCTGAAATGGAAAAGAAGCTTTCCGCCATGAAGACCTCCGTGGACGGGCAGCTCAAGAAGCTCGCAGACGAAAAGGTCATAGCAGAGGAACGGCAGAAGGAAATCGAAAAGGAAGCGGCTGCCGAGAAAGAGCGCCTCTCTGAAGAGCACAAGGTTGCAGAAGACGTCGCCTCCCTGAAGGAAGCCTTCAAGAATCGCCTGAATGAGGAAGAAGCCTCCGAAGAAAAGAAGGAGACCGGGAAGGGAAAGGATGAGGCCTCTTTAAAAGACCGCATCCTGGATGCGAAAAAAGACGGGCTTTCGGAAATAGAAATTGCGAAGAAGCTGGGCTGCGGTCTCGGGGAAGTCCGCCTCGTTCTCGGCCGGTTTGAAACAGCGGAAGGGAGCGCATCTTGAAACGGAAATACTATCTCCGGGGCATGGGCGCCGGCATCTTCGTGACCGCTCTGATTTTTACGATTGCCCTTCTCTTTCAGAAACCGACGCTTTCAAATGAAGAAATAATCAAACAGGCGAAGAAGCTCGGAATGGTGGAAGCGGACGAAAACGCCGATGCTTCAACCGACGGGAAGGATGCTGCGTCAACCGATGGAACTTCGGCAGACGGGAAAGATGCCGCTGGCAGCGCGGACAGTACATCGGCAGACGGTACTGCAGCAGACGGAACTTCCAAGGATGGAGCCGACAGCACCGCTTCAGACAGCAATTCTGCCGATGCTGCTGACAGCAAGGATGCGGATACAGCAAAGGCAGAAGCCGATGCAAAGGCAGCAGAGGACGCCATAAATAATACAAATCTTTCAGATGCTTCGACATCCTACAAGGGGAATACATCTTCCGAAAGCAGTGCGCAGGCGCCGTCCGGCCTGATTTCCGTTACGATTTCCGCCGGGGAGAATTCTGCCAAGGTTTCCGAAAACCTCTACCGGGCCGGCCTCATCGATGATCCGATCGGCTTCAACGACTACCTGGAGCAGAACGGCTATGATGCCCGGATCCGGCAGGGAACCTATCATATAGCGGCCGGGTCCAGCTACGACAAAATTGCAAATGCCATTGCAAGCAGGAAATAACATAATAATTGTAACTATTCAGAACCCCATACTCGAATTCCTTCGGAATTCTCGTTGGATGGGGTTCCGGGCGGCTTCGCCGCCTGGCCACAGGGAATGTGAAAGTACTTAAGAATGCAAGCATTCATAAAGCACTTTCACATTCCCTGTGCTGAATAGTTACAAAAACTTCTTGCGTATCGTCTTTCTTTATGCTATTCTATCAAACGGTCTGCGCGTGAAGGCGCATTCTGCCCTGCAGCGGGTGCTGCAGGGGAACATACTATACACACACCCCGATGGCAGGACCGGTGCTTTCCCGGACAGAACCGGGCGGACTTCCGCTCAGGCTGTCCCAGATACAAAGGAAAGTCATTTCTGCCAGAAGACGGATGTGGAAGAGTTAACCGAAAGGAAGGTTACTATGAGCGTATTATCAATGAAGCAGCTGCTTGAGGCCGGCGTCCACTTCGGACACCAGACGAGACGGTGGAACCCCAAAATGGCTCCTTACATCTTTACGGAGCGCAACGGGATCCACATCATCGACCTGCAGAAGACGGTCGGAATGGTAGATGATGCCTACAATGCGATTTTCGACATCGTTTCCCAGGGAGGAACCGTTCTTTTCGTAGGTACGAAGAAGCAGGCCCAGGAGACCATCAAGGAAGAGGCTGAGCGCTGCGGTATGTACTATGTCAACCAGCGCTGGCTCGGCGGTATGCTTACGAACTTCAAGACCATCGAGACCCGCATTGCCCGCCTGAAGAAGATCGAGCGTATGGCAGAGGATGGCACATTTGATGTCCTTCCCAAGAAGGAAGTTATGCTCTTAAAGAAGGAGCAGGAGAAGCTCGAGCGCAATATCGGCGGTATCAAGGAGATGAAGCACCTTCCCGATGCCATCTTCGTTGTAGACCCCAAGAAGGAACATATCTGCGTCAGCGAGGCCCGCGCTCTCGGCCTGACCATCGTCGGTATCGCTGATTCCAATGCCGATCCCGATGAGCTCGACTACATCATCCCCGGCAACGACGACGCCATCCGCGCCGTAAAGCTGCTGACCGCTACCATGGCAGATGCAGTCATCGAGGCAAAGCAGGGCGTTGAAGAGGCAAAGGCTGCTGACAAGGACGAGGCAGCAGAGGCCTGAGTTTTCTATTAGAAATGACTAATATTTGCCCCGGGGCGGGAAGAGTCCCGGGGCAGTTTTCTGAAATCGGAGGAAATTGGAATGGCAGAAGTTTCAGCAAAACTCGTAAAGCAGCTCCGCGATGAGACCGGAGCCGGCATGATGGAGTGCAAGAAGGCGCTTACGGAATCCAACGGGGATTACGACGGCGCCATCGAATATCTTCGGAAAAACGGCCAGGCGAAGGCTGAGAAGAAGGCCGGCCGTATTGCGGCAGAAGGTCTCTGCGATGTCGCTATTTCCGGCAATACTGCAGCAGTCGTTGAGGTAAATTCCGAGACAGACTTCGTTGCAAACAACGCGGATTTCAAGGCTTATGTTCACGCTGTAGCTGAGCAGGCCCTTCATACATCGGCAACCGATATGGACGGCTTCTTCGCAGACAAGTGGGAGTCCGATCCCTCAAAGACCGTTAAGGAAGCCCTGACGGACGAGATCGCTGTCATCAGCGAGAACCTTTCCATTCGCCGCTTCAAGAAGGTTACGGCAGACGATGGCGCAGTCGTTTCCTATATCCACGGCGGCGGCCGCATCGCTGTTCTCGTTCACGCTGCCTGCGGCAATGTGACTGACGATGTGAAAGAAGCCCTGAACAATATCGCCATGCAGGTCGCTGCCATGAACCCCAAGTACATCAGCGACAAGGACGTAGATCAGGAGTACTTAGATCACGAGCGTGAGATCATCATGGCTCAAATTGAGAATGATCCCAAGGAGTCCCAGAAGCCTGCAAATGTCAAGGAAGGCATGGTAAAGGGCCGTATCTCAAAGGAACTCAAGGAAGTATGCCTGATGGATCAGGTATATGTAAAGGCTGAGGACGGCAAGCAGTCCGTAGGCAAGTACCTCGAGTCCGTTGCAAAGGCAGCCGGCACCGATCTTTCCATCGTTGAGTTCGTCCGCTTTGAGACAGGCGAAGGCATCGAGAAGAAGAGCGAGAACTTTGCAGAGGAAGTTGCAAAGCAGATCAACGGCTGATATAAAGTTCCATG
>OMTX01000001.1 GCA_900314085.1 uncultured Lachnospiraceae bacterium
GGGATTTCCTATATGACCTTCAAGTCCGCCCAGGTCATCATCCAGATCTACGACGGGCAGATCAAAGAAGTGGGGCTCTTCCCTTACCTCTATATGGATATCTTCTTCCCGGTCATCACGTCGGGCCCCATCGACCGGTCCGAGCGCTTCCGCGAGGACTGCTATCGGGTTCCGAATAGGATAGAGTATTTGAGCCTTGCGGGAACCGGTGTAGAAAAGATCCTGCAGGGAATGGTATACAAAATCGTCTTTGCGGCGATCTTCTGGGATCTCCTGCAGAAGTACGGGATGGGCGGGAGCGTCGGCTCAAATATTATCTATATGTACCTGTACGGGCTCTACCTCTTCTTCGACTTCGCGGGCTACTCCCTGATGGCGGTCGGCGCTTCATACATATTCGGTATACAGACGCCGGACAACTTCAACAAGCCCTACCTCGCCCTCGACATCAAGGACTTCTGGGACCGCTGGCATATCACGCTTTCCCACTGGTTCCGCGACTTCATTTTTTCGCGCGTGACCATGGACCTCATGAAAACGCGGAAGTTCAAGTCGCACCTCGTCATTGCGACGATCGCCTTCTTCATCAATATGGGCGTGATGGGGCTCTGGCACGGGACGGCGCTCTGCTACATCGTCTACGGCCTCTACCACGGCGCCCTGCTTTCGCTGACAGAGATTTATCAGAAGAAGTCAAACTTTTACAAGGCTCACAAGAATAATAAAGCTTTTCAGTTTGGTGAATGGGTTCTGACCTTGCACCTCGTATTGTTCGGCTTCCTGATCTTTTCGGGGCATATCATTTAAAGGAGTTATGAAAATGGGACTTTTTGGAAAAAAGAAAACAGAAGAAAATGCTGAAAAGAAACAGGGCGCGGCAGCAGGCGTCGATATTCGCGAAGCGCTCCTTGACAGCCTTGCAGGTATCTGCGAAGACGACGTCGTAAAGGAAGATCCCGACATCAATATCGTCGAGGAAGGCCTGATCGACTCTCTCGGCTTCATCGAGCTTCTGATGCAGATCGAGGAGAAGACCGGCGTCGTCATTGCGCCGACAGAGTATACGCGCGAAGAGATGAGCACCCCCAACAAGATTATCGCGATCGTTGAGGCAAAGGCAGCAGATGAGGCCTGAGATGGAACGTAACGCTTTTTCCCTGAGCGGGCGCTTTATATTAGTCATGCGGAGGACGCGATGAAGAAACTCCAGGCCTTTGTGTGCGCCTTCGTCCTCTTCGTGGTTTTTGCCATCGCCCTGAATGCCGTCGTCGACAATGTGGACTTCACCCAGCCCGGTTTTTCGACCTGGTACAATGCGGCGAAGGACCGCTGCGCGCCGGCGCTTTCCGCGAACATTGACGACACGACGATGCTCGTCATGGGCTCGTCAGAGTTCAATCACCAGAAGAAGTCGAAGTACCACATCAAAAATATGTTTTCCAAGGAGGACATGGACGTCCTCCTGATCGGCCAGCCCTACGCCCAGAGCCTGTCCCACGCGATCACGCTGGCGTCCCTCGCGCCGGACATGAAGGGGAAAAAGAAGGTCATGCTTCTTCTCTCCCCGACCTGGTTCAAAAACGAGGGCGTGAAGCCGGAAGCCTTCGCGTCGCGCTTTTCGGACTCCGCCTACGTGGGAATGCTGACAAATACGGACATTCCGCTCGCGACGCGGCAGGCCATGGCAGAGCGGGCGGCAGAGCTTCTCAAGGATAATAAAGATCTTTCAAAGCGCGTGAACCTCTACAATAATGCGGTCTTCGGGAAGAACCCCGGCCGCCTCAGGCTTTTCGAGGCCTTCTTCACCGGCTGGCTTCAGAGCGAGCGCGAGCGGTCGCAGCTTTCCGCCGAGGTGAAGCTGAATCAGAAGGTCCTGAAGAAGGCGCCCGGCAGCAGTCAGGACGAGACCGTCGGGGATTCGGATGAAATGCCGGACTGGAAGACCTGGGACGCCATGTGGGACGAAGCCGACAGGGATACGGCAGACGATCACGACAACCCGCTGAATATGGACGAGCGGACCTGGGAAGAGAAATTCAAGGACAAGTACCTGACATCCGGAAATCTTCATAGAAATACCAGGCTCGACGGGCCCAATGAATATGCGGATCTCCGCCTCTTCCTCTCCGTTGCAAAGGCGGAAAAACTCGATGTTGAAATCGTAATTCTCCCGGTCAACGGATACTGGTACGACTACACGTCCCTGGGCAAGAGCCAGCGCGAGTACCTAAGCGACGAGGTTGCAAAGATCACGTCGGAGTTCGGTGTGAAACTGGCCGACCTCTCGGACTATTCCTACGAACCCGGTCTTCTGACCGACGCCGTACACCCCTGGCAGAAAGGATGGGTGCTGCTCGATGAAACGATTTTCTCTTTTTACAAGGATGAAGAACCTGCTGACTGACCGCGGCTTCCGGAAGTACACCCTTTTCTTCTTCGCCTGCATGGTCGTCCTCTACATCTTCCTGATCTACGCCGGCGGGATGAGCCAGCCGGAGTTTACCTACGCAGAGTTCTAGTGTGGGGGCGGCGCTCGCCCGCGGCTCGCGCCGCCTTCGCATGGCAGCCCGTTTTGCAGATGGAGATTTCCCTTGCGATTTGCAGGGGGATTTCTTATAATAAATAGGCTTGTTTCGGTAGCTCAGCAGGATAGAGCACTCGCCTCCTAAGCGAGGGGTCGGGCGTTCGAATCGCCTCCGGAACACACTTTTTAAGGCTTTGGAAATTCATTTTTCCGAAGCCTTATTTTTGTACACAAATTACCGACAAAAGTAATGGAGAAGTCTGCATTTTTTTATAAAAAGATGAAGACAAAAGAGCACTTGTGATATAATTCAAATATCTATGACACGCAAAGTGTGCCTTTGAAAACGGAGGGCGGATCCGCTATGGCAAACGAAAAAACGAAAAGAAACGGGCAGGCTTCGGGGGATGACCGGCAGGAAATGCGCGGAGAAACCGGAAAGCAGAAGCCGGAAAATACGCAGCCCGCGGCGTCTCTTGCAAACCATGACGGGGCTTTGATCGCGTGCACTTCGGTACTTGGCGCTCTTTTCATCGTGGGGCTCATCTACCAGCTGATGGTCAATCCTTCGGAGGTCATTCCGATCGTTGCCCTGGCCGGCGCCCTTGTCGTCGACGTCTTCGTCCTGGTGAGCAGCGTGATGCGGAAGGTTTCCCGCGACCGGGCAGAGAAGAACCGCCAGTACGAGGACCTTTACAATGCCCAGAAGGCTTCGTACCTGGTTCTCCGCAAATCCTTTGACGAGCTCACGGACCGCCTTGAGGAAATGCAGTCGGGCGGAACCATCCCGGCGGAAGAAATTATTAATGCGCAAAAAGCGCTTGCCAAGGTCACCATCAATCGTTCGAAGGAAAACGCCGATGCCCTGATGAACTCGAACGACGAGATGATCAAGGCCTTCGACTCCATCGAGGGCATGGTGAATACCAGCAACGACAGCCTCTTCGAGAAGCAGAAAGCCCTGATGGACGGGGTTTCGAAGGACATCGAAAGCCAGACGAAGGAGCTCACGGCGCAGAACAAGGAGCTTGACCGCAAGCTCTCTGCGGTGAATGAAGAGCTCCGCACCTTAAAGCACGCCATCAATTCCCTCGAAACCGCCCAGCGGCAGCAGGTGGCAGCCCAGCCAGTGATGATGGCCTTCCAGGCAATGCCCCAGATGCAGGGCATGCAGCAGGTTCCGGTTCAGCCCGCGCCGCAGCCGTATGTGCAGCAGCCCGTTGCCCCCGCGCCCATGCCGGCCAATGACTTCGACCTTTCTTCCGATGAGAATAATGAAGACCTCTTCGGAACGGACGAGCCCGCGCCTTCCGACACTTCCGATACAGAAGCCGCGCCTGATGCGGTTTCCGACGACTTTGACCTTTCCGCTGACAGCGGGGAAGACCTCTTCGCGGATGAGAAGATTCCGGATATCGATGAAAGCGCGGAGGAGGCCCCGGCAGAGGAATCTTCCGATGAGGCGGCCATTCCTGATGAATTTGACTTAAGCGACAGCGGCGACGGTCTCGACCTTTTCGCAGATGAGAAGGTTCCCGATGTGGATGAAAGCCTGACAGAAGAAGCTCCTGCGGACGAACTGTCTCTTGACGAAGCTCCTGCTGATGAGCTTTCGTTGGACGACATTTCTACAGATGACTTGTCCGCAGAGCCCTCTGCCGACGAGCTTTCGCTGGACGGCATCGCTACAGACGATCTTTCCTCTGAAGCGCCTGCGGATGACCTTTCTCTGGACGGCGGCGACGAACTGAGTCTCGATGATTTCCCGGATCTTTCTATAGAAGAAACGGCTGCAGATGAAGCGGAAGCGCCTGAGCCTGAAGTTGTTGCGGAAGAACCTGCATCACTAGAGCCCGCACCTGCCCCCGAACCCGAGCCCGCACCGGCACTGGATCTCTCGTCTTCCGGTGTCGACTTGTCGGATCCGAATGCGAAGATGTCGCCGGACGATATCGCAGCGCTTTTTGCAGCAGCCGGAAATGCAGCACCCGCGCCGGCTCCTGAACCTGAGCCTGCTCCTGCCCCCGAACCCGAGCCCACACCGGCACAGGATCTTTCCTCATCAGGTGTCGACCTTTCGGATCCCAATGCGAAGATGTCACCGGATGATATTGCGGCTCTTTTTGCCGCAGCCGGAAACGCAGCACCCGCGCTGGCTCCTGAGCCCGAGCCTGCTCCGGCTCCTGCACCTGAACCTGCGCCTGAGCCTGCGCCAGCCCCTGCGGAACAGAAGCCCATTGATCTCTCCGGCGCCGGCGTAGATCTAAGCGACCCCAACAAGCAGCTTTCTCCTGACGAAATCGCAAAACTTTTCGCAAGCGTACAGTAGACAAACGGCAAATGCCGTGTTATATTATAAACACAAACGGTGCCGCCGATAGACGGTTTGCCCCGCTTAATTGAATTCTACAGCAAATAGCCGCTCAATCTTGCTAGGGATATGGGGCGGCTATTTCTGTGTCTTATCATTATCTTTTCCAATCATATATCCGACTGAAAAGCTGGTCAGGCAAAAGCCCAACACGGTGATCAAATCGATAATACTCATGGTTCAGCCCTCCTTTCAATGATATTCCAACGGGGAATACGGGGAGGGTCACAGCGCCCTCCGGGTTGAAGGGCAAACCGCCTACCGTTATGGCAGCACCATCTGTATTGTAACATGGCCTTCCTGCCGGGCATAATGAAACGTTTATTAAGAATTTGCCCGTATTTCTAAACAAAAATTTATAATCTGTTCGAATTCTGCCCGATTCGGCAGTTCATGTCCGCTGAAATGTCTACATTTTGTAGCGGGAGGCCGGTCACCAGCCCACATCTTGTTTCACAATTTTTCTTTAAAAATTTTCCGGAATTTTGTAAAATAGCCCTAAAGCGGAAAAGAATTTCCGCCGATATTTGAGGTGTAAGAAGCAAAGGAAGAAATTCTTCCGGAAGAATTTCCAACCTGAGCAGCCCTGGAAAGGTGTCCGGGGTTCCTGAAAACTTACGGATCGTGGCCACGAGAAGAAGCGGACGGGAGTCACAGTTATTTTTATTACATGGAGGTAATAATTATGGCAATGGTAGTACAGCACAACATGCAGGCGATGAACTCGAGCCGTATGCTCGGCATCACCACGAATGCACAGGCAAAGTCCACTGAGAAGCTTTCATCCGGTTACAAGATCAACCGTGCAGCAGATGATGCAGCCGGCCTCTCGATTTCCGAGAAGATGCGTAAGCAGATGCGAGGCCTCGACCGCGCTTCTACAAATGCACAGGATGGTGTATCTGCAGTGCAGACCGCTGAAGGTGCCCTGACCGAAGTTCATGATATGCTTCAGCGTATGAACGAACTTGCTGTTCAGGCAGCCAACGGCACGAACTCCCAGTCCGACCGTGAGTCCATCCAGGACGAGGTCGATCAGCTCACGACCGAGATCGATCGTGTATCTGAGACCACGAAGTTCAACGAGATGTACCT
>OMTX01000064.1 GCA_900314085.1 uncultured Lachnospiraceae bacterium
CGACGACTTTTCTGGATCCTGCCGCCCAGCGGGATATTCTGCAGATCCTCAAAAACCTGAAGACACAGGGAAAAACCGTCATCACCGTCCTCCACGACCTGACGCGTGCGGCGGAAATCGCGGATTTTCTCGCCGTGATGACACGGGACGGGCGCGTCGCCGCCGCGGGCAACGCGCCCGATGTCCTGTCCTCCGGCGCGATTGAGTCCGTCTTCGACGTGCAGCGGGAAACCGTCAATGCCGGCGGGAAAACACGGCAGATTTTCTATTAAACCTGCTCCTCAGAGAAGGGATGACGCTTCGCTGTTTACAAAACAATTCCCCTTCCTTTGCCACCTGCGTCCCGGAAAAGGGATGTCATTTGCAAAAATTCCCCTTCCTTTGCCACCTGCGTCCCGGAAAAGGGATGACGCTTCGCTGTTTGCACGGCATCCACTGATTTTTGCCCCGCCTCAGCGTCCGTTCGTCATGAGTCCGTAGTGCTGCTCCATGTAGCCGCTGGGAATGACTATCTTGAACCCCAGCTTGTAGAGGAGCCGGGCAGCCTTTTTCGGCTTGTATGTGTAGCTTCCGACGACATAGATCTCCGTTTCCTTGTCGCGGAAGCGGCGCGGGGCCTCTGTTTCCAGCTTGTCGAAGGGGATATTGACGGTGTCCGCTATGTGGCTCTTCTGAAATTCTTCCCGCGGACGGACGTCAAGAAAGACCGCATTTTCGCGGGTCCGCGACCGGTTCAGGCCTTCCCGGACCGTCAGCATTTTCGGCAAAAACAATTTAAACATTATTTTTCTCCTCAACTATGTACTTCTTCAGCCGTCCCGCCGTTTCCGGCTTCACCTCCGCTGTAATGTGAATGGCGTCTGCGTCATAGGAGAGAGCCCGTACGACCCCCTCCTTCCGCAGAATCCCTTCCACGCCGCTGTCCGCATAGGGTACGGCAAAATTGTATACCGTATTGCCGGCAGAGAGAATGTCCTCAATTGCATCGAGGAGGAGGCCAAGTCCCATATTATTTTTGACGGAAAGATAGATGCGGTCGCCGGAAACCCGCGGGTAGTCCCCGCTTATGAGCTCCGCCTTGTTCATGACATGAATAATGGGAATGTCGCCGGCACCCAGGTCTTTGAGCGTTTGGGCGGTCACGTCCATATGCATGCGAAAGTTCGGATCCGACACGTCAACAACATCCACGAGGACGTCCGCGTAGAGGGCTTCTTCAAGGGTCGACCGGAAGGCCTGTATGAGGTCCGTCGGCAGGTCATTGATGAAACCGACTGTATCGGACAGGAGGAAGGGGCGCCGCCCCTCCGGCTCTATGCGGCGGACGGAGGTATCGAGCGTTGCAAAAAGCATGTCCGCCGTGTATACATTTTTCTCATTGTCGGCTCCGAAGTCGTTGAGGAGGCGGTTCATCAGGGACGACTTGCCTGCATTCGTATAGCCGACGAGGGCAACAAGGGGAAGGCCGGAGGCGCTCCGCTTTTTCCTCTGCTCTGTCCGGATCCGCGATACGTCGGAAAGCTCGCGGCGGAGAGCCGCCATTTCCTTCTCGATCTTCCGCCGGTCGAGCTCAATCGCCTTCTCGCCGGAGCCCTTGTTCGACATGGAGCCTCCGGTGCCGCCCTGGCGGCCGAGGTTCTTCCTGAGGCCGACGAGGCGGGGCAGCATGTATTGGAGGTGGGCGTAGTCCGTCTGCAGGCGAGCCTCGCGCGAGCGGGCCCGCTCCGTGAAGATATTGAGGATCAGTCCCGTCCGATCCAGGACTTCAGCGTCCAGGGCATCGGCAAGATTGTTCATCTGGGCAGGACTCAGGGTATTATTGAACACCGCGAGATCTGCTCCCTTGTCTTCAAGCACTTCCCGCACTTCCTCCACCTTGCCGGAGCCGATACAGGTGGCCGGATCTTCCTTTACAATATTCTGCACGACCTCCCCGACAGGCTCGATCATTAGCGCCCGGCAGAGCCCGGCAAGCTCGTCCATCCCGATGATGAAGTCGTCCTCTGAGATATCGTTTTTCCGCGCCCCGACAAGGACAGCCCGGCGGGAGCCTTCATGTGTCAGCCCACCCGGCAAATCGGTGTCCGGTCCGCGTTTTATATTATTCTCAAGCATAAAAACCTTCCTATACCGGTGCGGCCGCAAGGCACCTGCAGCGCATCAAAAATCACCGGTTTTCTTCCGCTTACATATCCGCGTTTGCACGGCAGAATCTTTTGCCTTTTACTATACCATTCTTTCCCAATCACCTCAAAATTTTGCTATACTTGAAAAAAATTGCGCTGAAAGGATACGATTATGGCACTTCAGAAAGAACAGAACATCACCCTGATCGGCATGCCCGGCGTCGGGAAAAGCACCGTCGGCGTCGTCCTCGCAAAGGCGCTCGGACTTGCCTTCATCGATACCGATCTCGTCATTCAGGAGCAAACAGGGCTTCTTCTGCAGCAGATTATTGACACAAAGGGGCTTGAAGCCTTTGCCCGTATAGAAGAAGACGTCCTGTCCGGGCTTCAAGTCACAAACTCCGTTGTCTCCACCGGCGGCAGCGCCGTCTACTCCGACAAGGCGATGAAGCATCTCGCCGCAGGAGGCCCGGTCGTCTACCTCAGAGCTTCCTGCGAAGAAATCATTTCACGTATCAACAATCTCGACAGCCGTGGCATCGCCTTAAAACCGGGGTACACCCTCGAAACCCTATACGCCGAGCGCGTTCCCCTCTACGAAAAATACGCGGACATCACCGTGGACAGCTACAGCGTCGCGGCAACCGTAGCGGAGATCCGCAAGGCGCTGTAACCGTATACAGAGGGATGGTTCTTTTGCTCTCACCCAAAATCCGCGGGGACCACTGGTTCTTTTGAAAAACGCAGTGTTTCCGCCCTTTTCCCCGTGTACTCCCCCACGTCCCCGGAATACTCCGCTTTTTTTATTCATGAGGTAATCATATGTCTGACATCCTAACCTACCTGCAGGACTACGGCGACAACACCTTTTCAGACCGCCCCTTCGGCATCGCGGACAACTTCTGCCTTTCCGCCCTCTCCTACTTCGATGTCTCTCCGGTCGGTGACCGCATTTCCGGCGGCAGCTCCATGACCATCAAGGAAATGGTGAATTCTCTCGATCTTTCCAAAGTAGAAACCAGGGGACTTGTCTCCTTTCCCGTCGTCTTCCTGCAGCTGATGGCAGAAAGCACCCGCTTCGGTGACACCCTCGTGTCTGACTATACGGAAATCATGGACGCGGAACGGGACTGCCAGTTCGCCGCCTTCCGCTATACAATGAGTGACGGAGCCGCCTACTTCGCCTTCCGGGGAACGGATTCCTCCATCGTCGGCTGGAAGGAGGACTTTCTCCTGGCCTGCGGGGAAACAGCAGCCCAGCGAAGCGCTGTCCGCTGGCTCGAGCACGCGGTAAAAGGGGTACGCCGGCATAGAGCCTGCTATGTCGGCGGCCATTCGAAAGGCGGCAACCTCGCCGTCTACGCCGGTGCCTACTGCAATGACGAAACCTTCGAAAGAATTACTGCGGTATACAGCAATGACGGTCCCGGCCTCTGTCGCGACTACACACCGGACGAGCGCATTGAGCGTGTCCGCCCCCTCGTCGTCAAAACCGTCCCCGAATATTCCATTGTCGGCATGCTCTTCCCCGACGGCATCCCCTTCCGAATCGTGAAGTCGACAGGAAAAGGCAGCTACCAGCACGACATCTTTACCTGGCAGCTCGCGCAAGACGCCCGCCCCGACTATTCTGATGCCATCGACAAGGATGCAGCCCGCATCAACACGGCTTTCCGCAACTGGATTGACGGGGAAGACATGGACCACCGGGCTGCCTTCATAGACAATATTTTTGCTGCCATGGCAAAGGAAGACACGAAAACCCTGGCCGGCGGTACCTCCTTCGACGGCTGGGAGCGGATTTTCTTCACCGTAGCCAAAAAGCGGGGTATCTGGTCCACAGTCGGGAACCTGGTCAAATCCTTCATCAAAGCCTTTACGGACAAGGATTCTGATGACTACATCCGTATGACAGGACTGATCACGGGATGCGGCATGATCATCATCGGTTTCCTGATCCTGCTCCTTTCAGATGTTGCCTTCATGGTTGTCGGTGCAGGAATCTCCCTGCTTGTTTTCATCCTGATGATTTCCCGCCTCATCCACAACGCCCACCGGGAACTGCCGAAAGGAAACAAGGCCATTCTGCTGACTGCAGATGTAGCAGTTACTGTCATTGTTCCCTTCCTTTCATTCAGCGCCTCGAATCTCGAGGCAGCATCCGCTGCCCTGCTGGGAGTCGCCCTCTTCGCCTACGGCGTCTACTGCTTTGTCTTCCTTTTGCGGGATCGGGGAAATCATCTCACCGCCTTCCGGGCCTTTGCCGCCATCGGAAACGGCCTGGCCATTTTCGGCCTACCCCTGGCCTTCTCTCCCTATTACCTGATCGCGACGGGGATGAATATTGTGCTGCTTGGATTCCTGCACATCTATGCAACACATAAATGAAAGCAGTCGTAAAAGCTTACAAAGAGAGGGCGGCACGCAACGCGTGTCGCCCTCTGAATCTTTCCCACTAAATTTTTCTTTAAAAAGGCACGGTCTCTTGCTAAAGGCCTTACGCCGTGAAGTCCACGCGGTCGCCTGCAAGCGCCGGGGAGATGTCGTCCCAGTTGACGCCTTTGATGGCTTTGACGAGATCCTCGACGTTTGATGCCTTGACGGTCGTGAACTTGACGGTCGCGGGATCGTAGCGGTATTCGGGATAATCCGTTTCCGTTCCTTCCGCTTCATCCGTCTTTGTGACGTCTTTCCCGGTGGACTTGTCCGTCACCTTTCCGTCCGCCTTCTCCGCAGCGTCCTTTTCAGCAGCTTCCTTGGCTGCCTTCTTCGCGTCGGCTTTCTTCTCTGCCTGCTGGGCCTTGATCCGCTCGGACTGCTTCAGGGATGCCTTCTGCAGATCGGCAAACATGGAGACAGTGCCATCGCTGTTGATCGTGATGCCGATCTTTGTGATCTGCCCGTGCTCGCTGTCCGGGGTGTTGTCGAAGGAGTACTTGTCCGTGACCTTCTTCATCAGGCCGACGGCGGAATCGATCTTGTCCGTGATCTGGTTCGCGTACTCCTCGCTCTCCGCCATCTTCTCGAGCT
>OMTX01000031.1 GCA_900314085.1 uncultured Lachnospiraceae bacterium
ATCGGCGAGATCATCGGCGGCTCCCAGCGTGAGGACCACCTCGACCTCCTCGAGGCCCGCATGAAGGAACTCGGCATGCATATGGATGACTACAAGTTCTACCTGGATCTCAGGCGCTGGGGCTCCACTGCCCACGCCGGCTATGGCCTCGGCTTCGAGCGCCTTGTCATGTACCTGACCGGCATTGCCAATATCCGCGACGTGCTGCCGTTCCCGAGAACCGTTGGGACATGTGACATCTGATATGGTTTATGAATAATATTAACGCCGGCTTTCCTACGGAGTTTTCTCTTGGGCGGCAGGCAGCTGTTTCAGCGGGATGAAGGCCCGCTTTATGTGGAGTGGTATGAGCACGATTATGATTCCGGACGGCTACCGTCCGGCCCTGGATCTCAAGGAGACTCAGATTGCGATCAAAAAGGTCAAGGACTTCTTCCAGAAGCTTCTGGCTGCGGAACTCAATATCCGCCGGGTTACGGCGCCCCTTTTCGTGGAGCCGGAGACAGGCCTGAACGACAACTTAAACGGTGTTGAGCGCCCCGTTTCCTTCGGTATCAGGGAGCAGGGCGACCGGCAGGTCGAGGTCGTCCAGTCACTTGCCAAGTGGAAGCGGATGGCTCTCGGCCGCTACGGCTTTGACGTCGGGGAAGGCATCTATACGGACATGAATGCCATCCGGCGCGACGAGGACACGGACAATATCCACTCCATCTACGTCGACCAGTGGGATTGGGAAAAGATCATCGAGAAGAAGGACCGGAACGAAGAGTGCCTGCGGGAGAATGTCCGCCTCGTCTACGACGCCCTGCGCGTGACAGAGAAGTACATTTCAAACCAGTACTCCTATATCCGCTGTGTCCTGCCGGAAAACATCACTTTCATCCCGACAGTGGAGCTGGAGAAACGGTATCCGGATCTGACGCCTCACGAGCGCGAATACAAAGCGGCCAAGGCTTACGGGGCCATATTTGTCGAGCGGATCGGCGGGCCCTTGGAGAACGGCAAGCCCCATGACGGACGGGCGCCGGACTACGATGACTGGAATTTAAACGGCGACATCATTCTGTACTATCCCGTCCTCGACATCGCCATGGAGATTTCTTCTATGGGTATCCGTGTCGATAGCGAAACACTTGCTTCCCAGCTCAAGGCTTCCCACTGTGAGGAACGGGCGAACCTGCCTTTCCAGCGGGCCATCCTCGAAAATCGCCTGCCCTATACCATCGGCGGCGGCATCGGCCAGTCGCGGCTTTCCATGTTCTTCCTCAGAAAGGCCCATATCGGCGAGGTGCAGGTTTCCGTCTGGCCGGACGAGGACGTGCAGTATGCTTCGGATCATGGGGTAACGCTGCTCTGAAAATGCATAATGCATAATTCATAATGCATAATGAATTGTTAAATATAAGCTGTCTATTGTCCGGAGCGCGGAGCAATTATGCATTATGCATTCTTAATTATGAATTAACTGAAAGGGGGACGGTTTTATGAGCAAGGATTTGCATACACCATCGATGGACAGGCTCTGCGATGCCTTCCTCTCTATGAAGACGCGCGAGGAGATGTACCATTTCCTCGAGGATCTGTGTACGGTGAAGGAGATTGCCTCCATGGCCCAGCGCTATGAAGTGGCGACGCTGCTGCAGGCCGGAGAGACCTACCAGAAAATTGCCGCCCAGACAGGGGCATCGACAGCGACGATCAGCCGGGTGAACCGGGCCTTCAATTACGGGGACGACGGCTATCACCTCGCCCTCACGCGGACGGACGACAAATCATAAAAAGATTCACATCGGATTTACGGGGACGGTCCTCGCGCACTTCTTTGTTCGGCAGGTGCAGGAGAGCCGCCCCTTTTCTTTGCGGGAGATATTATTCATGAGTGAAACAGATTGGGAAAGCCTCTTAAATGACAAGCAGTACGAGGCGGTGACGACGACGGAGGGACCTGTTCTGATCCTGGCCGGCGCAGGATCCGGAAAGACGCGTGCCCTGACCTACCGGGTTGCCTACCTCATAGAGGAGGAGCATGTGGCGCCGTGGAATATCTGCGCCATTACATTCACGAACAAGGCGGCGGGAGAGATGCGGGACCGGATCAATGCCCTTGTCGAAGCAGATGCCGATGATATCTGGGTTGCCACCTTCCACTCGTCCTGCGTGCGGATTTTGAGACGGTATGCGGACAAGGCAGGCTACGACCGATCCTTCTCCATCTATGATGCTGACGACCAGAAGACGGTCATGAAGGCCCTGATCAAGAAGCACAATCTCGATCCGAAGAAGTTCCGGGAGCGGTCCTTTCTCAATGTGATTTCCCATGCCAAGGACGAGCTCATCGATGCGGAGGCCTACAGCCGCGATGCGGGAGCGGATCCCGTGAGCCAGCTGAATGCCGAGATGTACCGGGAATATGAGGAACGCCTGCGCGAGAACAACGCCATGGACTTCGACGACCTCATCATCAATACGGTGAAGCTCCTGAAAGAAGACGCCGAGGTCCGCGAGTACTATCAGCGCAAGTTCCGCTACGTGATGGTGGACGAGTACCAGGACACAAATACCGCCCAGTTTGAGCTCGTGCGCCTGCTTTCCGGCGGGGAGAAAAACCTCTGCGTTGTCGGCGACGATGACCAGTCCATCTACAAGTTCCGCGGGGCGAATATCCGGAACATCCTGAACTTCGAGCATTATTTCCCGGATGCGACGGTCATCCGCCTCGAGCAGAACTACCGGTCGACGAAGACCATTCTTGCCGCGGCAAACGATGTGATCAAAAACAATGCCGGCCGCAAGGAAAAGACCTTGTGGACAGAAAACGAGGACGGGGCAAAGATCACGTTCCGCATGTTCGACTCTTCCTACGAGGAGGCGGAATATATCGCGGATGACGTCGCCCGGAAGGCACGGAAGGGGGAGTACCGCTTTTCCCAGGACGCTGTCCTCTACCGGACGAATGCCCAGTCGAGAACCCTCGAGGAAAAATTCCTGCAGGAGAATATCCCCTACAAGATTGTCGGCGGCGTCAACTTCTATTCGCGGAAGGAGATCAAGGATGTCCTCGCCTACATGAAGGTCATCGACAATGGGGCGGACGACCTCTCCGTCGAGCGGATCATCAACGTTCCCAAGCGGGGCATCGGCGCAGCCTCTGTGGCGAAGGCGGCAGCTTTTGCGGAAGCGAACGGGCAAAGCCTCTATGAGGGGCTGCTCGCTGCCGGCATCAACCCGGCGATGCGGTCTGCGGCAGGAAAGATCCGGACATTTACGGATCTGATAGAAAATCTCAAAAAAGAGGCATCTTCCATTCCCGTTCCATTACTAATAGAAAAGATATTGGAAACCACCGGATATAGTGAAGCGCTTAAAGCCGAGGGCACGGACGAGGCCCAGACACGGATAGAAAACCTGGACGAGCTTTATAACAAGGCTGTCACCTACCAGAATGAGGCGGAAGAACCCACGCTGTCCGGCTTCCTTGAGGAAGTGGCCTTGATTGCGGACATCGACAACCTTCCCCAGGGGGATGAGTATGTCCTCCTCATGACCTTGCACGGGGCCAAGGGACTGGAATTTCCGAATGTGTATATGGCCGGGATGGAGGACGGGCTCTTTCCTTCCTTCATGTCCATCACAGCAGAGAATTCGGATGAAGAAATCGAAGAGGAGCGCCGCCTCTGCTACGTCGGCATCACCCGGGCGAAGGAGCACCTGACGATGACGGCAGCCAGGAAAAGGATGGTCCGCGGGGAAATCCAGTACGCAAAGATTTCCCGCTTCGTAAAGGAAATCGATGAAAGCCGGATTGACGGCGATCTCCGGGACGGAAGAACAGATGACGAGGCGGAGAGCGTCTTCGGAGGCGGATTCGGATCCTTTGGCACGAAAGCCGGCTTCAGCCGGACGGATTATGGCAGCAGCGCGCCGGGGAGGAAGGCGGCAGGTCCCGCCATGGGGACAAATCCCTACACGAAGCCCGTTGCCCCGAAGAATTTCGGAACGAAGATTGAGAAGGCGCCGCTTGATTACGGTGTCGGCGACCGGGTGCGTCACCGCAAGTTCGGGGAGGGAACGGTGACCGCCATCACGGACGGAGGCCGCGACTACGAGGTGACCGTGGATTTCGACGGGGGAGAGACAAAGAAGATGTTTGCCTCCTTCGCAAAGCTTGAGAAAGTGTAAGGGCTTACATTATTCATGGGACGAAAAATTCGACAGGAATTGAAAAACGTCTATGTGCACGGGCTCTTCTTATGGTATAATGAACGCAGTTTTTTTAAGAACCGTGTCCTTTAATTCTATGAAAGGGTGGGCATACCATGGATGAGAAGCATGAACTGACCGTTGGAAAGATTGTCAAGACGACGCTTGTCGTGATCGGTGTCCTCGCCGCTGTCTGCGCAGCAGCTTATGCGATTTACCGCTACTTCACTCCGGATTACGACGACGACTTCGACGATGATTTCGACGATGCCTTCGATGATGACGATGACCTCTTCGACGAGGAAGATGACGACAAGGATTGAGTTTTGAAAAAAGGTGAGATAGTAGAAGCTGTCTGCCGGGAAACGCATTATCCGAACCGGGGGATCTGTGAATGTACAGAACCCCCGGTTTCTTTTGCCCGGACAGAGGAGCAGGAGAATAATAGAAATCCGGAAGGCAGCACAGACTTTTCAGCTTCCGCCTCAGACGGGGAAACAGAAGAGACGGAAGAAAATTCCAGAATTGCCGTGAAGAATACCATCCCGGGACAGAGGCTCTCCGTCCGTCTTCTCAGGAAGAAGGGCGGAATCTGGCACGGCCAGCCCCTTTCCGTCCTGGAGAAATCCCCCATGGAAGACCGGCCGATCGAGGACGTCTGCCCCCATGCGGGCGAGTGCGGCGGCTGCCTCTTTCAGACGCTGTCCTACGGAAATACGCTGGCTGTCAAGGAAGCGGAGATCCGCCGCCTGTTCGAGCCCGTCTTTTCCGGTGACCATGCGGAGACCTTTCAGCGGATCTACGGGGGAACCCTGCCATCGCCCGATGAGACCGCCTACCGCAACAAGATGGAGTTTTCCTTCGGCGACCGGGAGAAGGGCGGCCCCATGACGCTGGGACTCCACCGGCGGAATTCCTACTACGACATCGTGACGACGGAGTGGTGCAATATCATTTCCGGCGATATGCGGTCCATTCTTGTGGCCACCCTGCATTTCTTCCGGTCGCATGATGTGCCGTATTATCACAAGAACGAGGAGAAGGGCTTTCTCCGCCACCTTGTCGTCCGCGAGGGGCAGAATACAGGCGAGCTCCTTGTCGACCTCGTCACGACGACGCAGTACCCTCCCGCAGAAATGGCTGTCCTGCTTTCCGACTGGAAGGCTGCCCTTCTGAAGCTGCCCCTGTCCGGCAAGCTTGTCAGCATCCTTCATACGGCAAACGACGCCATTTCGGATGCGGTCATCGACCAGGGGACCGAGGTCCTCTACGGGGAGGACGCCTTCACGGACACCGTCCTCGGCATCAATTTCCGCATTTCGCCCTTCTCCTTCTTCCAGACGAATACCCGCGGGGCGGAGAAGCTATACAGCGTCGTCCGCAATATGGTGACGGATTCCCTGGCCGGCCAGGCAGGGCTCATCTATGATCTCTACTGTGGTACGGGCACCATCACCCAGCTGATGGCAGCCGTGGCGGAAAGAGTCATCGGGGTGGAGATCGTGCCGGAGGCTGTAGAGAAGGCGAAGGAAAATGCGGCGATGAACGGGATTGAAAACGCAGAGTTCATCTGTGACGACGTCTTCCACGCCCTTGACAGCATGCCGGAGAAGCCGGACGTGATGATCCTCGACCCGCCCCGCGACGGGGTCGCGAAGAAGGCTCTCGAAAAAATATTATCCTATAATGTCGAAAACATCGTCTACGTCTCCTGTAAGCCCACGTCCCTGGCCCGCGACATTCCTGCCTTCCACGAGGCGGGCTACCGGGCGGCGAAGATGGTCTCCGTTGACATGTTCCCCTATACAGCCCA
>OMTX01000072.1 GCA_900314085.1 uncultured Lachnospiraceae bacterium
CAAGGCAAAAGTTGCCGGAAAGCCTTATTTTAAGCACTTTTCAGTGCAATTTCAGGCGAATGGATTTAATGGATATCCGTAAGCCATATACCTAAAAGCATGAATGATTGTGTTTAGCCGCAGCCTTCTTGAACCAGCGGAGCGCGCGGGACACGCTGGCCTTGTCTTCGCTTTCATCCGTGCATTCCCACGCCCGGTCGATCTCATAGCTTCCGTCATCCATATATCCCATTGTCCTGTCTCCTTCACTGTTCTCTGCTGACAAGATCAATATACGAAAAAAAGACCTCCCGCAGGTCGCCCGTCGGACGACATCTGCAGAAGGCCGAATGCTTCAGCTATATATTCTTTGAAAATAATATTTTTCCTAGGCCAGTTCCGCCCGGACTTCCATCAGGATGAAGCCGAGATAATTCTTCCCTCTCCACTTTTCCACATGCTGATAGGCAGGGTCATCCAACCCGATCCCGATTCCCCACCTTTTATCATGCGGCGCACACTCGCAAAGGATGGCGTTGCCGGTTGAAAGCAGTTCTTCCCGGATATCCGGATTCTGTTCAAACTTGGCCTTTACGCCCTTCTTCACGGTTTCATAGCACTTGGCGCCCCAAAGGGAATCATCATATTCAGGGAAGTGCTGGCCGGCGATGTGCTTGGCCTTCTGCGGATCATCCGTTGCCATGATCTGCTCCGCCAGATCCTTCCGCCCGAAAAGAATAACCTTCTGCGCCATCATGTACTGCTCGGAGCTATGATATTCCACGCCGTCAATCGTAAACCTGCAGGGATACCAGTTGCTGAAGCATCCGTGTTCCTCGTACTCGTGATAAAACCCGATAATAACTGTCTGTCCTTTTTCACTCATTTGAAATCCCCCTCAATTGGCGCTGATTACTCGCTCTAAATCCCGTTCCGCCTGCTCTGTATCCGTATAAAGGATCCCGGTCCCGCCCATCGCAGTCCACAAAAGGATATTTTTCTCGTAATTGTCGATCAGGATGCAGTCCTTCCCTGTGCAGAAGTGCTTCTTCTCTTCCGTGAAGACAATATTCACCACCAGATCCTTGCTCAGCAGGCGGTGTGCCCAAGTGATCTTGTCTTCTCCGGCGGTATCGATATGCCTGTGCGGTTTGGGAATCCCCGTAAGGATTTCCACTCGATCCCCATAGGTGGAATAGACCTTCTGAAAGAAAGCCACCGCTCCAGGCATCGGCTCCAACCGGTCGTAGAAGTGAGGCACTTTTCTAATCAGTTCCCACATCCGAGCGTCCTCTTCCTCGGTCTGCGTAAGCTTCGGACGGGGACCTCCCGCAAGTTCCATAACTCCCCGGTCAAAATCCGCGAGAACGCCGTCCATATCAAAGTAGATCTTTCTAACCTCCATAGGCACCCTCTCCCTCTAATTTAGTTGCCCTTCCGGATCCCCTAGGACCGTCACAAGGTCGCTTGCTATCGCATTCCTCTCCGTGTCGTGATCCGGATCCTTCATAGTTTCTTCGACTTCAATATCTGCCAGGGCATCCAGCACATCATCGTAATTCTCTGATGTAAGGTCCTGTCCTGTTTCCTGCCTGATGAAGTCTATCTGCTCCGGAGTGAGCCTTGAAAGGATCTCTTCCACCGTCATCATCTGCTTTTCCCTCCGAACTGTCACTTCTTCTTTGTGCTGACCCGTCTCAAATGTTCAAACTTCGGATGATCCGGCGGAAAGTAATCCTCTATCTCTCCGTCCGAGATCCGCACTGCCGGAATAGTCCCGATTGTCACTTCTTCCTTGAAGCCAAAGAGATAGAATTCGCCGTCTGTCTGAATATTGTGGTCGAAATCTATGACATCTGCAAGGTCTTTCCAGCCCTCCCGCAGGATCTCTTTTGCCTGCTCCAATGTAACGCCCGTATTTTCCATCTCATTCTTCCTCCCTCTTCATGACTAATATTATTCTTAAGGCACGATCCCGTCCCAGTCTCCGATTGCCTCGTCCATCTTCTCCAGCACCGCATGCAGCTTCTGCCGCTCCTCAAAGGTGAAGTGGCTGCCGCTGTAGGGGCCGTCATTCGTCAGCATCTCGAATATCTGGTAGTGGATGCCTGCGTAGGTGTCCGGCTTCAGTTCCTTCCGGCACATGGTCCAGATGAACTGCTTCTGCTCCTCGGGCATCTCCGCAATGACCTCCCGCATGTAGGGAGCGCCGAGGTTCTCTATGGTGTCGGTCACCTTTTCCTCAAAGTCCTCGAGGACCTTTTTCATGTCCTCCGGCAGCCGCTCCAGGCCCTGCAGCCGCATGAAGTCCGGCACGC
>OMTX01000174.1 GCA_900314085.1 uncultured Lachnospiraceae bacterium
CAGCATGGGGCGCTACGGCTGACCCGGATATGTTCCAGGTTTACTACAGCGATGTAGCAAACGGCGGAGCAAATCCCGGCGGTTCGGAGTACATGACCCAGATTGCCGATCCTGAACTGGATACCATCATCATGGATGCCCGGTCTCATACCGACCAGTCCTACCGGAAGGCCAAGTACAAGGCAGCCCTGGATATCATCAAGGATTGGGCCGTTGAGATCCCGATCTATCAGCGGAAGGAATGCACGATTTACTCGACAGAGCGTGTCAATGTCGATACTCTGACACCGGATGTTACATCCTTCTACGGATGGTCTTCTGAGATCGAAAACATCGAAATGAACTAATGAACGGCAGCCTGACACGATACAGGCGTTACCGGAAATTTCATAAGGCAGTCTGACTGCAGAAACACACAAGGGAATGCGGGGTTTGCTTTTTGAAGCGCCGCATTCCTTTTTTTCTTCCTTTTTGCAGGAAGAAGTGGTATAAATATAACGTTGCGCAACAGTGTCAACGTCATGCGGACACATGTCCTTATGAGGCGGAACAAGCCTGTATTCGGAGGAACTTTTACATGCGAAAATACGTACTCAAGAGAATTCTGATTTCCATAGTGATTCTCTTCTTTGTGGCTTTCATCATCTATCTGCTGATGCGCTGCCTGCCGACGTCCTACGTCGAGAACCTGGCCCGGCAGAAGTCCCAGCAGCCCGGGAGCAAGTCCTATGAGGAGTGGATGGCCCAGCTGTCCGCCTCCTACGGCATGGACAAGGGCATTGTCGCCGGCTTCTTCAGCTGGGTCGGAAACGCCCTGCGGGGCAAGTTCGGGGATTCCTGGTACTATACGGTCCCCGTTACACAGAAATTCCATGAGACCATCTGGGTTTCTGTCTACATGGGCGCTGTAGCCATGTTCTTCGAGCTCATCATTGCCATTCCCCTCGGGGTCATTGCGGCCACCCACCAGTATCATGCGCCGGACTATGTGATTTCCATCGTGGCCATCGCCGGAATTTCGCTCCCGACCTTCTTCTTCGCCTCCCTCCTGAAGCTGGTCTTCTGTGTGAAACTCGGCTGGTTCGACCTCTACGGACTCACGGGTCGTACCTACAATCAGATGACTTCTTTCCAGCAGGTCATGGACAAGGGCTACCACCTCTTCCTGCCCATACTGGTTCTGATCGTTCTCAGTATCGGTTCCCTGATGCGCTACACTCGGACGAACCTTCTCGAGGTCCTCGGACAGGACTACATCCGGACGGCTCGGGCCAAGGGTCTCCCCGAGAAAAAGGTCATCTATCACCACGCCTTCCGCAACACCCTGATTCCCCTGGTCACCATCATCGGCGGCTCCCTGCCGGGTCTTTTCTCCGGCGCCCTGATTACGGAGACCCTCTTCGGAATCAACGGAATCGGCTTCACGTCTTATAATGCCATGGTCAACGGGGATATTCCCTTCTCCATGTTCTACCTCGTATTCATGGCTGTGCTCACGCTTGCGGGCAATCTGATTTCGGATATCCTGTACGCGGTTGTTGACCCCCGTATCCGGGTATCGTAAAGGAGTCCGTAGCAATGTCGCAAAGTGAAAACAACGAAAACAAAGATATTATTCTGGAAGAAAGCCCGGAAGCAGAGGACGCTATAGAGCGCAATACCGAGTATTCCATCGGCGATGACCGCCGGGTCAAGTCCCTGACCCCCGGCGCCCTGGTCCGCCGACGCTTCTTCCGCAACAAGGTCGCCGTCATCGGCCTCTGGATCCTCATATTCATGTTCGTCTTTTCCTTCATCGGAGGGCTGATTTCTCCCTACAAGCAGGACCAGATGTTCTACCGGCAGGAGAAGGTCTCGAAGGATTTCGCCTATGCGAAAAAGAGCGACGATTACCAGTTCATGTCCCGGGATTCGAAGGTCTTCACTTCGGCCCAGCAGGCGGATATGATCGTGGCCATTTTTGACAGCACTCCGACCTTCGATTCCATGGGCAGCACCTATTCCCTCAAGCAGGAGGGGACCGATTTCTACGGGGCCTATTCCGGAAATGACCTGGTCTGCATCGCTTTCAAGTCCGGGCTCACGGACCTGGAAGGCAAGGCCACGTTTGACTTCGATACGACGGTCGCCGCTCTCAGGGCCTACACGAACGGGGAGACCTCCTTTGATGTTGGCGGCACCCACTATACCATCGCAGACGATATGGTCGCTGTCAGCGGCCAGGACGTCGGAACGATTTCCTCCTTCATCCTGCGCCCGGCGGAGAACGGGGTCACCATCACGGCCGACCTCCGGAACCAGATTCTGCAGGCCATTGAGGATAATGCAGAGACCGTCACCGTGGATGCGGCCACAGCTGCAGCTCAGGACGCTGCAGATGAAGCGGCGGAAACGGAAACCGCCACGGACGGGGCAGTGGATGCCGAAGCGCCTGAGCAGGCAGCGGATTCCAAGACCGTATACACGATTTCCTATGAACCCTCCAAGCAGACCTGGACGATCCAGCAGGAGAAGGAGACGACCCGGTACGATACCTATTCGTCGCCTTCCCTGAAGCACCCCCTGGGTACGGATGTCAACGGCATGGATATGATGACCCGTCTCATGTACGGCGGCCGGGTCTCCCTCCTGATCGGCTTCATCGTCGAGTTCATCGCCGGTGCCATCGGCATCACCCTGGGCGGTATCTCCGGCTACTTCGGCGGCTGGGTCGACAACCTCATCATGCGTATCGTTGATATCTTCTACTGCATTCCTTCGATGCCCCTGATCATTATTCTGGGTGCGGTCATGGATGCCCTTCGGGTATCCCCGACCATGCGAATGGTCTACCTGATGATGATTCTCGGCTTCCTGGGCTGGCCCGGCATGGCCCGTCTGGTCCGCGGCCAGGTCCTTCTCTTCCGGGAGCAGGAGTTCATGATTGCCACGGAGGCCACCGGTCTTTCGGCCCGCAGAAGAATCTTCAAGCACCTGGTGCCGAACGTCATCCCCCAGCTCATCGTCTCCATGACCATGGGCCTTGGCGATACAATCATTACGGAAGCCACCCTTTCCTTCCTGGGTCTGGGCGTCAAGTTCCCCTTCGCTTCCTGGGGAAATATCATCAGCGACGTAAACAATACCTACGTACTGACGAACTACTGGTTCATCTGGATCCCTGCCGGCGTTCTGCTGCTGCTCACGGTTCTGGCCTTCAACCTCGTCGGTGACGGCCTCCGGGATGCCTTCGATCCCAGAATGAAGCGCTGATTGGGGAGGACGAATAGCAAATGGCAAAGAAAAAAGAAGAAGGCTACCTGACCCGGCAGGAGGTCCGCCAGATTTCCCGCTACAACAAGAAGGTAACCGATGAATTAGAGAAAAAGCACAAGAGGAAGAACGTTCCAGAGTCCGAATACATGACCACCATGCGGGACCCGGCGAACGAGGTGGAGTTCGACAACGTCCACACCTACTTCTTCACGGATGCCGGAACGGTCAAGTCCGTAAACGGCGTCTCCTTCGATATTCCCAAGGGCAAGACCGTCGGCGTCGTCGGCGAGTCCGGCTGCGGCAAGTCCGTGACCAGTCTCTCCCTCATGCGCCTTGTGCAGCGGCCCCAGGGGCAGACCGTCGAAGGGGCCATCCGCCTCAATATCGGGGATGGCAAGGCCATCGACGTGACCCAGGCCCCCGATGAGGTCATGGAAAAAATCCGGGGCAACAAGGTCTCCATGATTTTCCAGGAGCCCATGACGGCTTTAAACCCCATCTTCCGGATCGGGGACCAGGTCGATGAAGTCATCGAGCTCCACGACGGGGCAGGAAAGTCGAAAGAGGATATCAAGCGGCGGACCATCGAGCTTCTGAATATGGTCGGCATCGCAAACTCCGAGGGCGTCTACAGTATGTACCCCCACGAGCTCTCCGGCGGTATGCGCCAGCGTGTCATGATTGCCATGGCCCTGGCCTGCAACCCCCAGATGATCATCGCCGATGAGCCCACGACGGCCCTGGACGTGACGATTCAGGCCCAGATTCTGGACCTTCTTCGGAACCTCAAGGACAAGATCAACGCCTCCATCATGTTCATCACCCACGACCTCGGGGTCATCGCCGAGATGGCGGACTACGTCGTAGTAATGTACGCAGGACGTGTCATTGAAAAAGGCACGGCGGAGGACATCTTCCACCATCCGGCCCATCCCTATACCATCGGCCTCATGGCTTCGAAGCCCGTCGTCGGGAAGAAGGTGGACAAGCTCTACTCCATCCCCGGCAAGGTCCCGAACCCCATCAACATGCCGGATTACTGCTACTTCAAGGACCGGTGTGATAAGACCATCTCTGCCTGCGACGGCAAGTACCCCTGCATGGTGCAGCTTAGTGATACCCATTTCGTCTCCTGCTACCGATTCTACGATCAGGGAACGGTTCTTAACGATCAGAAAGGAGACGAGTGATGGCAGACGGCGTGAATTATTCTAATGACATCCTCGAGGTCCGGAATCTGAAGAAATACTATCCCATCATGGGCGGCGTATTTTCCCGGCCTGTAGGCTGGGTCAAGGCCGTGGACGGCATTTCCTTCTCCATTCCCCGGGGAACGACAATGGGCCTCGTCGGCGAGTCCGGCTGCGGCAAGTCCACGACGGGCCGCACCATTCTTCGGCTGGAAGGCTCCAAAACGGCCGGGGACGTCATCTTCAACGGCAAAGAGGTCTATGACCTTACCAAGAAAGAACTGAACGAGCAGCGGACCCATATGCAGATCATCTTCCAGGACCCGTTTGCTTCCCTTCAGCCCCGTATGCCCGTCGGCGAAATCATCGGCGAGGCGGTCCGGGAGCACCATATCGTTCCGGAAAATGAATACGAGGACTATATCGAGCACATCATGGACGAGTGCGGGCTCCAGTCCTTTCAGAAGGACCGGTACCCCCACGAGTTCTCCGGCGGCCAGCGGCAGAGAATCTGCATCGCCCGGGCCCTGGCGCTAAAGCCCGAGTTCATCGTCTGCGATGAGCCCGTATCGGCCCTGGACGTTTCGATTCAGGCTCAGATCATCAACCTCCTGAAGGACCTGCAGGAAAAGCACGGACTGACCTACCTCTTCATTTCCCACGACCTCTCCGTCGTAGAGCACATCTCCGACACGGTCGGCGTTATGTACTTAGGGAACCTTGTCGAGTTCGGCAAGACGGACGACATCTTTGACAATCCCCTGCATCCCTATACCCAGGCCCTGCTTTCCGCAGTCCCCGTGCCGGATCCGGACGCGAAGATGAACCGTATTGTCCTCCAGGGCTCCATTCCTTCGCCTGCCAATCCGCCCAAAGGATGTAAGTTCCACACCCGCTGCGCGAAGTGCATGGAGTGCTGCAAAACGCAGGCTCCCGATGTCCGTGAAATCACGCCCGGCCACAAGGTTGCCTGCCACCTCTACGACGACAAGGGAACGCTGGTGGAGAAGGCAGCTGCGGAAGAGACGAAGAGTCCCTACACAAAGGAAGAGCCGAAGAAGGCTGAAAAATAAGCCAGACCGGCTTCCCGGGAAAGAGTTATATGTGACAGTTGTTTGTCGACAAAGGCGGACAGAGAGGGCAGGGATCCTTTATGCCTGAAGAATATACGGAAAATAAACGCTCGGAAGAGGACATGGAGCGGGACTTCGTGGTCGCGGATATGTCCGGCGTTGAACGCCCCGGCCTCTTCAAGACCCACAAGATGGGGACGTGGAAGAAGGGCGAGCCTGGGGCGAGCCCTGCGGATATGACCTGCGACGCCGGCACGGCCGCGAGCGAACGCGAGCCCATTGTCCTCACGAAGGAGGAGCGCAAGTGGTACATCCTCGGCGCCGTGAAGGCGGCTGTCCTTGTCGGCGCTGTTTTTGTCGGCGGCCTGACCCTGGTCGTCCTGCTCATGTATCTTTTCATGCCCTGAGAATATAGTAAACGTCAAAAGAATTTGCCGTTTACTATAAATGATGCACACGGACGCGTTAGGAAATCTGCCGCTTCGCGGCACGCGTCCGGCGCGGTTACGGAAACGACTAAAGTCGTTTCCGATAAAATTTTACGATGGTTACCTGGAGCCGAGCTAAAGCGCGGCTCCTTTTTTCGTGCCTCGTTGCCCGAATTGCACGCACAATAGCCTTGAAAACGCTTCCACAATACGAGGTAAATCCGGGTATTTGCAAAATAATATGTACAAATACAACAAAATAAGGAATAAGTTTCCTGTATTTCTATGTATTTTCAGAAAACGGGTTGACAAATGACATTTTGACGGCTATTATTAGAGCCAGTTAAAGGAAATAGAAAACAGTTTCCTTTGAAAGAAACCAGATGATGAGCCTTCCGAAAAAGCAGGTCGAAGGAGCCGGATCTTCCAGAGTGAACAGTCTTCGGTGGTTTGAAAGGACATTGAAATCCGAAGCGGGGTTCAGAAAGACAGGCGGAACGACTTGCACTAGCGGACATAGAAAGGACTGGTGGCTCCGAAGTACAGTTGACGATTTACCTCATCCGCTCCGGCCGGGGAATGCCGGAAAGCTATCTGCAGAATGCTTATGATGCATTCTCATCAGACAAAGGCTGTTTGAGCCGTGAAGGAAAACATTTGGGAAGTGGATAGAAGGCAGAGCAGATAGAGCAGCACAAGTTCAAGTCAGAAGCATCCGTCAATTTTTTTTCAGTACGAAAGGCTATTTAAAAACGCAACCCTTTCGGATAGATTTGTCAGAGATGCAGACGGATGCGAACTTTCGACAGTGAGTTTTTCAGAAGCAGCGAGGTACGGTCCGATGGGACAGTGACAACCATAGTTTCACCGCAGGCGGAGATCCTGCTTTAGCGTAACCAGAAATCAGAGAACGGAGGTACAGTCCGTTGGAACTTACAACTGAATCAGAGAATCATTCTCAGGCGGGGCATTGCCTGTGAGTCGGACCTCTTTCCCGATTCGCGATGTCCCGCCTGAGATATTTTTATGCCCAAACAGTTTATAGAAAATTTCATTGTTAGCCATTGCAATTCGTGTTAAAATATCCTTCGTATGCGCAAATGTGAGCGACCATATTATTATAGGGCCGCCAAAAGTGATTATTGCAGGGCTTTGCTGTTTTGCAGCTTCCGCCCTGCCCTTCATTAGTCATAAGGAGAGATTTTTTTCATGAGTTTGATGACAAAGCTGTTCGGGACGCACAGTGAGCACGAACTGAAGCGGATCAAGCCGATCGTTGACAAGATTGAGTCGCTTCGCCCCGACATGCAGAAGCTTTCGGATGAAGAGCTGCGGGCGAAGACGCCTGCTTTCAAGGAGCGCCTCGCAAACGGCGAGACTCTCGACGACATCCTGCCCGAGGCCTTTGCGGCTGTCCGCGAGGCGGCGAAGCGGGCCATCGGCATGGAGCCCTTCCGCGTTCAGCTCATCGGCGGCATCATCCTGCACCAGGGCCGTATCGCCGAGATGAAGACCGGCGAAGGAAAGACGCTCGTTTCCACCCTGCCTGCCTACCTGAATGCCCTCGAGGGCAAGGGCGTGCAGATCGTCACCGTAAACGACTACCTGGCAAAGCGTGACTCCGAGTGGATGGGAAAGGTCCACGAATTCATGGGGCTCACTGTCGGCGTCGTCTTAAATGACATGTCGAAGGAAGAGCGGAAGGCCGCCTACAACTGCGATATTACTTATATTACGAACAATGAACTCGGCTTCGACTACCTCCGCGACAACATGGCGGTCTACGAGAAGGATCTCGTCCAGCGCGACCTCCACTACTGCATCATCGACGAGGTCGACTCCGTCCTCATCGACGAGGCGCGGACGCCCCTCATCATTTCCGGCCAGTCCGGCAAGTCGACGAAGCTCTACGAGATGTGCGACGTCCTGGCCCGCCAGCTGCACCGCGGCGACGACCTGCCCGAGTACTCCCGCGTTGACGCCATCATGGGCATCGAGCAGGAGGAGAACGGCGACTTCATCGTTGACGAAAAGGAAAAGACTGTCAACCTGACACAGGAAGGCGTGAAGAAGGTCGAGGAGTTTTTCCATATCAAAAATCTGGCCGACCCAGAGAATCTTGAAATCCAGCACAATGTCATCCTGGCCCTCCGCGCCCACAACCTCATGCACCGTGACCAGGACTACGTCGTAAAGGACGACCAGGTCCTCATCGTCGACGACTTCACGGGCCGCATCCTGCCCGGGCGCCGCTATTCCGACGGCCTCCACCAGGCCATTGAGGCAAAGGAGCACGTTCAGGTCAAGCGTGAGTCCATGACGCTCGCGACCATTACCTTCCAGAACTTCTTCAACAAATACGAGAAGAAGGCCGGCATGACCGGTACCGCCCTCACGGAAGAGCAGGAATTCCGGGACATCTACGGCATGGACGTCGTCGAGATCCCGACGAACAAGCCCGTCATCCGAAAGGACTTGGACGACGCGGTTTACAAGACGAAGGCGGAGAAGTACAAGGCCGTTGTCGAGGAAGTGAAGAAGTCCCACGAGAAGGGGCAGCCTGTTCTTGTCGGCACCATTACGATTGAAGTTTCAGAGCTCCTCGACCGGATGCTGAACAAAGAGGGTATTGAGCACAGCGTTCTCAACGCCAAGTTCCATGAGAAGGAAGCGGCCATCGTCGCAGAGGCCGGAAAGCACGGCGCCGTCACGATCGCGACAAATATGGCCGGCCGTGGTACCGATATCAAGCTTGACGATGAAGCATTGGCAGCCGGCGGCCTCCGCATCATCGGTACGGAGCGGCACGAGTCCCGCCGTATCGACAACCAGCTCCGCGGCCGTGCCGGCCGGCAGGGTGATCCCGGCGAGTCCCAGTTCTACATCTCCCTCGAAGACGACCTCATGCGTCTCTTCGGCTCCGAGCGGCTTATGAGTGTCTTCGAAGCCCTCGGTGTTCCGGAGGGCGAGCAGATTCATCACAAGATGCTTTCAAACGCCATCGAGCGCGCCCAGCAGAAGATCGAGGAGAACAACTTCGGCATCCGGAAGAACCTCATGGAATACGACGAGGTCATGAACGAGCAGCGTGAGCTCGTCTATGCCCAGCGGAAGCGGGTTCTCCACGGCGAGAACATGCGCGATCAGATCATGTCCATGATCGACGTCAAGGTTTCGAATTCCGTCGACGTCGCTATGATGAATGCAGAGGCCGGACAGAAGTGGGATCTGAAGGAACTGAATCAGTCCCTGCGGTCTGTCATTCCCCTGCCTCCGATCACGGCTGAGTCCATTGCCGACTGCAAGGACGGGGATGAACTGAAGGCGAAGCTCTTAAAGGATGCTGAAGATCTCTATGCCGAGCGTGAAGCCCAGGCACCGGAGCCCGAGATGTTCCGCGAGATCGAACGCGTCATCCTTCTCCGCTGCATCGACCGCCACTGGATGCAGGAAATCGACGACATGGACCAGCTGAAGCAGGGCATCGGCCTGCAGGCCTATGGCCAGCGGAACCCTGTTGACGAGTACAAGATCCAGTCCTACGACATGATGGACGCCATGAACGACGCCATCACGACGGATGTCGTGAACCTCCTCTACCGTGTCCGCATCGAGCAGAAGGAAATCGACGAGGAAAAGAAGGCGGCAGAGCAGCAGGTTCAGGCCACGTCCACAAACAAGGAGGAAGGTCCTTCCCAGTCCGGCCCGAAGACGCGGACCCACAAGAAGATCTACCCCAACGATCCCTGCCCCTGTGGATCCGGCAAGAAGTACAAGAACTGCCACGGGCGGCCTGGCGCAGCGCCGCTGCCTGATATGTGATCTCATATCCGGACAGCAGGGATTTGCGAAGATTTTTTTGCCGACTGCACTTTCATATTATACATAGAAAAATATACAGAGCAGGTACGCTGTGCGTGCCTGCTCTTTTCTGTGTTGGAGGGCTTTTTCTCTCTGCGTTTTATGATAGAATATTTAACAATTCAGCACACAGAATGTACAAGACCGTTGAACGCTTGCATTCATTAGGCCTTGTACATTCTGTGTGGCCTGGCGGCGAAGCCGCCCGGAAGCCCATGTAACGAGAATTTCGAAGAAATTCGAGTATGGGCTTCTGAATTTCTACAAATATCTTTGTCTATCCATAGGTTTCTCACGGAGGAAGGGCTTATGATTGCAGGGCTTTATATAGCGGTACTTGCCGCATCGGTGATTACGCTTTTCTACCTCATCGGCATGAGCAAGCGCATCAATGTCTACATGCTGCTTGTCGTCCTGATGGTATTCCTGGCGACGCTCGGCGACCTGGGCGTTCTTGCGGCGCAGGACCTTTCTGCGGCCGTTTACGCGAATGACCTCGTCTACCTGGCCGGGTCCTTCCTGCCTTTTTTCCTCTTCCTGATGGAGGCGACTCTTCTGCAGATCAATCTCAGAAAAGGTGTCTATCACGCACTGGCGACAGCTACTTTTTTTGTCGTCATCTGCTCCTTCACGGTCGGACGGAACGGGCTCTTCTACAAGTCCGTAGAGCTGGGGACCGGGGATTTCGGCCACTTTCTCATCCGGGAGAGCGGCCCCTTACACATCTTCTACAATATCCTCCTCATCGTCTATGGAGCCTTCGTCCTGGGCTTCATGATCCACTCCCTGCGGAAACGGAATAAGTTCTCGTCGCAGGTGATTGTCACATATATTATTCTTCTTCTCACCACGTTTTCCGTCTACATGGTCGAGTTCATTCCGCACGTCGCCCTCGTGCTCGTTCCGGTCATCTACCTCCTGCTGGAAGGCGGCATGGTCCTGCTGGCGCGGCGGGCCGAGATGTACGACCTGTCCGAGGACGTGACGAACGCCCGGGAAAATATGCAGGAGTATGCTTACGTCGTTCTCGACGCAAAGAAGAATTATATTGCAAGCAATTCCCTGGCCAAGGTCTATTTCCCGGAGCTCGAGGGCCAGCTCATCGACACGTCCATCCAGAACACGATTGACCGGTCGCCGGCCATGCGGGAGTGCATGTCCCGGGTCGACCTGATGATGAAGGAGAAGAGTGAGCTCCGGCGCGGGGAGAAGCTGCGCGGCCACTCCTTTGAAATGGACGGCCGCTGGCTTCGCCTGGAAGTCCGCCCCATGTTTCGCGGGAACCTGCCGAAACCCATCGGCTATGTCCTGGAATTTTTTGACGAGACGAATGAAAAGGCTTATATGCGGTCCCTCGAGGACAAGAACGAGCGGCTCGTGAAGGCGGAGGGAGAGAGCCGGGAGGCCGCTGCCGCCAAGGACCGCTTCCTTGCTTCCATGTCCCATGAGATCCGGACGCCCATCAATACGGTGCTCGGCATGAATACCCTGATTGAGCGGGAAACAGGCGAGCAGAAGATCTACGGCTATGCGAAGAAGATTGAAAACGCAGGCCGCATGCTGCTTTCCCTCGTAAACGACCTTCTCGATTTTTCGAAGATGCAGGCCGGGAAGCTGACTCTGACCGATACGGACTACAGGACGGCAAATCTCTTTTCCGATGTCATCGCCATGACCCAGTCGCGGGCGACGGACAAGAAGCTCGTCTACAATGTGGAATTTGACGAGGACATGCCGGCCGTTCTTCACGGGGATGATGTCCGCATCAAGCAGGTGCTCATCAATATCATTACAAACGCCATCAAGTATACGAAGAAGGGCTCCGTCACCCTGACGGTCAACGGCATTGCGGCCGAGGACGGGACCTTCGAGCTCGCCTTTTCCGTCAAGGACACCGGCATCGGCATCCGCGACGAGGACAAGGGCGCGATTTTCGACAGCTTCACCCGCCTTGATGCCCACGAAACGCACCATATAGAGGGCACCGGCCTCGGCCTTGCCATCACGAAGCAGCTCGTTGACGCCATGGGCGGCTCCATCGACGTGGACTCCGTATACGGCCTGGGATCTGTTTTCACGGTCCGCATCCCGCAGACCATTGTGGACGCCTCTCCTGCCGGCTCGCTCGAAGCAGCAGAGGCGGCCGAGTCGGCCTCCGGCAAGAAGACCATCCTCATCGCGCCGGATGCCCACATCCTCGTTGTTGACGACAATGCTTCGAACCTGGCGGTTTTCCAAGGTCTCCTCAAGCGCAGCCGCATCAATATCGACACGGCGGAAAGCGGGGCGGCAGCGGTTGCCCGGACGGCGGAGAAGAAATATGACTGCATTTTCCTCGACCACATGATGCCGGGGATGGACGGCATGGCTGCCCTCGCCATGATCCGCGGCGACGAGACGAATCCCAATGCCAATACCCCTGCGGTTGCCCTGACAGCGAATGCGGTGCCCGGCGCAGCCGTCATGTACCAGAACGCCGGCTTCGAAGGCTATCTGAAGAAACCCGTCGAGCCGGATGAACTCGAGGCCATGCTGACAAGCATCCTGCCGCCGGAGCTCGTTACCTTAAAGCCCGTCGAATCGGAGGCGAAAAAGTTCGATGAGAACAATATTAAGCAGATGGATGGCTTCAACGTCTCCCTTGCAATGAAATACTGCGGTGGGGATGAAAGCACCTTCCGCAGCGTCCTGGCGAAATTCATCGACGCCGGCTACAAGTATCTCCGTGAAATGCCGGAGCTTGTAAAAACCGGGGATCTCGAGGAGTACCAGATCCGGGCACACGCCATCAAGTCTTCCTCCATGGCCATCGGCGCCGAAAAGCTTTCCGGCATGGCGGCCAACCTCGAGGCGGCAGCCGCTGCCCGGGACCTTCCTTCCGTTTCCGGCGGGAACACGGCTTTCCTGAAGGAGCTCGAGCGGGTCGTCAGCTTTGGCCGTCCCCTTCTCGATTCCGGAGCCAGCATTTTCGGCTCACCGGCCGCAAGTGAGGAGGAAACGGCGGAAACTGTTGAGTACAGCGGTATTCAGAGCCCGATCAAAGGAAAGAAAAAGATTTCCCCGAATATCGTTGCCGTGGCTCACGTGCCGGAGGCCGGAGAGGAGGAGACTGCCCAGGCTCCCGAAGAGGAAGACTTATCGCCCCGCATTATTCATGTGTCAAGACCTGACTATCTCGATATGGCCTGGGAGATCCAGCACCTCATTGAGACTGGCGACGACAACACGGCCATGCGGAAGCTTGAGAAGTTCTACTATGTCACGTGCGACCGCCTGCCTGAGGACGCTGTCGACCGCCTGCACACAGCCTATCAGGATATCGTGGACGGAAAGACGGACGATGCCGTCGCCATCATGAAAAATATACTCGGATGAAGGCGGATTTTGGCCGGCCCTGCGCGGGCTGCTGATCTGCATATTCCTCTCTGAATTTTTTTGGAGCAAAAGCTCATGGATCACTTCGAACTGCATAGTGCATATCAGCCGACGGGCGACCAGCCCCAGGCGATTGAAAAACTTGTGAAGGGCTTTAAAGAGGGCAACCAGTTTGAGACCTTGCTCGGGGTCACGGGCTCCGGCAAGACCTTCACGATGGCGAATGTCATTGCGGCCCTGAACAAGCCGACGCTCATCATTAGTCATAATAAGACTCTGGCCGGCCAGCTCTACGGGGAGATGAAGGAATTCTTCCCCAACAACGCCGTCGAGTATTTCGTCTCCTACTACGACTACTACCAGCCCGAGGCCTACGTGCCTCAGACGGACACCTATATCGCGAAGGACTCCGCCATCAACGACGAGATCGACAAGCTGCGTCTTTCCGCGACCGCTTCCATGGCGGAGAGAAGTGACGTCATCGTCGTCGCCTCCGTCTCCTGCATCTATGGCATCGGCGAGCCTGACGACTTCCAGAACATGATGGTGTCGCTCCGGCCGGGCATGGAGATCGACCGCGATTCCGTCATCGAAGCCCTGATCAATATCCAGTACGTCCGGAATGAAATGGACTTCAAGCGCGGCACCTTCCGCGTCCGCGGGGACACCCTTGAGATCATCCCTGCCAACGTCAGTGAATACGCAGTGCGTGTAGAATTCTTCGGCGACGAAATCGACCGGATCTGCGAGACAGACATCGTCAGCGGTCGCGTCACGAGCGAGCTTTCCCACGTGGCCATCTTCCCGGCCTCCCACTACGTCGTTCCCCATGACCGTATCGAAGCGGCTTGCGCTGAGATTGAGGCGGATCTGAAGGAGCGCGTTGCATATTTCAAGCAGAACGACAAGCTGATCGAGGCACAGCGCATTGCCGAACGGACGAACTTCGACGTCGAGATGCTGCGGGAAACGGGCTTTGTCTCCGGCATTGAAAACTATACGCGCTATCTCTCAAATCAAAAACCGGGCGAGGCACCGGCCACCCTGATCGATTACTTCGGGCGCGACTTTCTCATCATTGTTGACGAGTCCCACATGACGATTCCCCAGATCCGCGGCATGTATGCCGGCAACTACTCGCGGAAGAAGACGCTCATCGACTACGGCTTCCGCCTGCCGTCCGCCATGGACAACCGTCCCCTGAACTTCAGCGAATTCGAGGACAAGATCGACCAGCTGCTTTTCGTCTCCGCAACGCCCGGCGACTATGAGGCGGAGCACGAGATGCTCAGGGCCGAGCAGGTCATCCGGCCGACAGGCCTCCTCGATCCCGAGATCTTCGTCCGCCCTGTGGAAGGACAGATTGACGACCTCGTCGGCGAGATCAATAAAGAAACGGCGGACGGCGGCAAGGTCCTCATCACGACGCTGACGAAGCGGATGGCAGAAGACTTGACGACCTACCTGCAGGAGCTGGGCGTCCGCGTCAAGTACCTGCACTCCGACATCGATACCCTCGAGCGGTCCGAGATCATCCGCGACCTCCGCCTCGACGTCTTCGATGTCCTGGTCGGCATCAACCTCCTGCGCGAAGGCCTCGACATCCCGGAGATCACCCTCATTGCCATTCTAGACGCAGACAAGGAGGGTTTCCTCCGGTCAGAGACGTCGCTCATCCAGACGATCGGGCGCGCGGCCCGGAACTCCAAAGGCCACGTCATCATGTACGCCGACACCATGACGGACTCCATGAAGAACGCCATCGACATCACGGAGCGGCGGCGGAAAATCCAGGATGAGTATAATAAAGCCCACGGCATTACCCCGAAGACTATAGAGAAGGCGGTCCGCGACGTCATCGCGATTTCGAAGGACATCGCAAAGGAAGAGACGGAAAGCGGCCGCCAGCCCGAGGAGATGGACGAAACCGAGCTTTCCGGGCTCATCGAAAAGACGAAGAAGAAGATGGAGAAGGCCGCGGCCGACCTCAATTTCGAAGCCGCCGCAGAGCTCCGCGACAATATGATCAAATACAAGAACATGCTCAGGGATATCCAGGTCGGGAAGGGCTGAAGTCTCTGCAGAAGGACTGCCGGGCAAATACCGCCCATTTGGCAGAAGAACAGAAAAGAAGAGAAATGAAAGTAAGTAACGATCCGAACAAGAAATATATCAAGATCCGCGGGGCGAAGGAGCACAATCTGAAGAATGTAAGCCTTGACATTCCCCGCGACAGCTTCGTCGTACTGACGGGGCTTTCCGGCAGCGGGAAGTCATCCCTGGCCTTCGACACGATCTTCGCGGAAGGGCAGCGGCGCTACATGCAGTCGCTTTCATCGTATGCCCGCCAGTTCCTCGGGCAGATGGAGAAGCCCGACGTCGACACGATTGAAGGCATGCCGCCGGCCATTTCCATCGACCAAAAGTCTACGAACCGGAACCCCCGGTCAACGGTCGGTACCGTGACGGAAATCTATGACTACTTCCGTCTGCTGTACGCCCGTGTCGGCACGCCCCACTGCCCCAACTGCGGGCGGGAGATCAAGCGGCAGACTGTCGACGAGATGGTGGACCGGGTTATGGCTTTGCCCGAGCGGACGAAGTTCCAGGTCCTTTCCCCTGTTGTCCGCGGGCGCAAAGGAGCCCAGGAGAAGCTCTTCGAGCGGGCCAAGAAGTCCGGCTATGTCCGCGTCATTGTCGACGGGAACATGTACGAGCTCGAGGAAGAAATCAAGCTGAACAAGAACCAGAAGCATGATATCGAGATTGTCATCGACCGCCTCGTCGTGAAGGAGGGCATCGAGCGCCGCCTGACGGACTCCATTGAAAACGCATTGAAGCTTTCGAACGGCCTCCTCATCATCGATGTCATCGGCGGTGAGCAGCTGAACTTCTCCGAATCCTTCGCCTGCCCGGACTGCGGCATTTCCATCGACGAGATCGAGCCCCGGTCCTTCTCCTTCAACAATCCCTTTGGCGCCTGCCCCGAGTGCGCGGGCCTCGGCTTCAAGATGGAGTTCGACGAGCGCCTCATGATTCCGGACCGGGACCTGTCTTTAAACGAGGGCTGTATCAGGGTGCCCGGCTGGCAGTCCTCGAACAAAGACTCCTCCTATACGCATGCGATATTGCTTGCTCTTTCAAAGGAGTACGGTTTCTCTCTCGACACCCCCTATAAGGACTTGCCTGCCGATGTCCGGCACATGCTGGTCTACGGATCCGACCGCGTTGTGAAAGTGCCGTATAAAGGCCGCTTCGGCGAGGGCATCTACGACGTACAGTTTGAGGGACTCATTGAAAACTCTCACCGCCGCTACCGGGAGACGTCCTCCGAGCTTTCAAAGCAGCAGTTCGAAGAGTTCATGGAGGTTTCCCCCTGCCCGGTCTGCCACGGGGAACGGCTGAAACCGGCTGCTCTGGCGGTTACCGTAGGCGGGCTCAATATCACGGCTGTCACGAAGATGTCCATTGGGAAGCTTTCGGTCTGGCTCGATGAGCTCAAGCTCTCGGACTACCAGATGAACATCGGCCGCCTGGTTTTAAAGGAGATTAAGTCCCGCGTCAAGTTCATGAATGACGTGGGTTTGAATTATCTTTCCCTCTCCCGCGCGACGGCGACGCTTTCCGGCGGGGAAGCCCAGCGGATCCGCCTCGCCACCCAGATCGGGTCCGGCCTTGTCGGCGTCTGCTACATCCTGGACGAGCCCTCCATCGGTCTCCACCAGAGGGACAATGACAAGCTGCTGGCCTCCCTCAAGGGACTTCGCGACCTCGGCAATTCCGTCATCGTTGTCGAGCACGACGAGGACACGATGCGGGCGGCCGACTGGATCGTCGACGTGGGACCCGGCGCCGGCGAGCACGGGGGCGAAATCGTGGCTCAGGGCACCTGTCAGGACATCATGAATAATAAAAACTCCGTGACAGGCAAATACCTTTCGGGGGAGCTCTGCGTTCCGGTACCGAAGGAAAGGCGCAAGCCTACGGGCTTTCTCACCATCAAGGGAGCGCGCGAGCACAATCTCAAAAATATAGACGTTCAGATTCCGCTCGGGATCCTGACGGTCGTCACCGGTGTTTCCGGCTCCGGCAAGTCGACGCTCATCAACGAGATTCTGTATAAGTCCCTGGCCAACAAGCTGAACCACGCCCACAAGATTCCCGGCGACCACGACAAAATCGAGGGCGTGAACCAGCTCGACAAGATCATCGACATCGATCAGTCCCCGATCGGCCGGTCTCCCCGGTCGAACCCGGCAACCTACACCGGCGTCTTCGATATGATCCGCGACCTCTTTGCGGCGACGCCGGATGCGAAGGCGAGGGGCTATGCCAAGGGGCGTTTCTCCTTCAACGTCAAGGGCGGCCGCTGCGAGAACTGTGCCGGCGACGGCATCGTGAAGATCGAGATGCACTTCCTGCCGGACGTCTACGTTCCGTGCGAGGTCTGCCACGGCAAGCGTTTCAATAGAGAGACGCTTGAGGTCAAGTACAAGGGCAAGTCCATCTTTGACGTCCTCGACATGACGGTGGAAGAGGCCCTGGAATTTTTCAAGGCTGTGCCCACAATCACGCGGAAGATTCAGACACTTTACGACGTAGGCCTCGGCTATATCAAGCTCGGCCAGCCGGCCACGACCCTTTCCGGCGGCGAGGCCCAGCGGGTGAAGCTTGCAACCGAGCTTTCGCGGCGCGGGACGGGCAAGACCATTTATATCCTCGACGAGCCCACGACCGGCCTTCACTTCGAGGACGTGCGGAAGCTCGTGGAAATCCTGCGGCGCCTCTCCGACACAGGAAACACCGTTGTCGTCATCGAGCACAATCTCGACGTCATCAAGTGCGCGGACTATCTCATCGATCTCGGCCCCGAGGGCGGCGACGGCGGCGGCACAGTTGTCGCGACCGGCACCCCGGAGCAGGTGGCCAAGTCGAAGAAGTCCTATACAGGGAAGTATGTGGCGAAGTATCTGAAGTGAGGCCGGGTGCTTTGGTGGACATTTGTCTTGCGGGGGATGTTTATGACCTTCGATGAATTTACCCGCCTGGGTGAGAAAGAAAAGAAGAAAGGTACTTCCGTCCTGACCGAAGAACTGGCTTATGAAGTCCTGTCTGTAGTTTCAGAGATTCCGGAGGGCCGTGTTGCAACCTACGGGCAGATTGCCCGCCTCATCGGGCGGCCGAAAAATGCCCGGCTGGTCGGGAAGATATTGAGCTGCGCGGAATATTTCGGCGACTACCCCTGCTATCGGGTTGTAAATGCGGCCGGCCGTCTGGCACCCGGATGGGCGGAACAGGCGGATTTCCTGGCAGATGAAGGGGTGGAACTCAAGGACGAAACCCATGTGGATTTGAAACGCTATCAGTGGGATGTCCGAACTCTAATACGAAGAAGTTGTGAAAGGCAGCAAAGCAGGATACCGGGATGTCTGCATGAAGAGTAGGATCAGAATAATATAAAAGGGGTATTCGGAGAAATCCGGGTGCTCCTTTTTTGATTGGATGCAGGCAGTTTTCCGGCAGTACAGGGCAAAACTTCCTGGATTTGCCTTGAAATTTACAGAATGGTTACATTTTTGTCAGTTTTCGACAAAAACCGCTCAGACAATAGCCGGGACTTGTGCAAATAGCCCAAAAACATCTTGTACAATTCCCCTGAATTGCTTAAAATAATAAACAAGTATTTTCCGCCAACAGGCAGGCGGAGCGGCTTTTGAAAGAGGGTGTGGGTTATGGTTTTTACGAACGAGAACTGCGTCAGCAGAGCATGCAGGAGCAGGATGCCCATCGGCAGAAGCTGAACGATATCATTGAGCGCTTCGGCCACCTGAATATCGGCGTCAGCCAGCTGGCGGACGCGAACGAGATGACGGCGAACGACGCGACGAATATCACCCAGGTCGTTTCCGACATCAGCGAGGAGTGCAAGGGAATCGAAGAGGACATGGCCGTCTTCTCGGAGTTCCTGGAAGTGTATGATGAGAGTAATGAAAACATCGTCAGCATCGCCGACCAGACGAACCTGCTCTCCCTGAACGCATCCATAGAGGCGGCCCGGGCGGGAGAAGCCGGCAGGGGCTTCGCGGTCGTTGCCAGTGAAATCCGGAACCTTTCCGAGAACACGAAGAGCCTGATCGAGGAGAACAAGAAGCAGGCGTCCGACACGGTGCCGAAGATCCAGTCTTCCATTGAATCCATCAAGGTGCTGCTCTCCCACATCGAGACCATGAGCGAGAAGCTCTCGAATATCGCTGCAACGACGGAGGAAATCTCCGCCCAGAGCCAGGACATCCAGGAGATGTCCGCGGAAATTCAGGATGCGGTGAATAATCTTTGATGTGTACGAATATACTGTGGTAGAATTTTATCCGGGTTTCTTTGACGAAACCCGGATTTTTTATGTTTAAACAAAGGGGAAGAATATGACAAATGAAAAGCGCATGTTCGTTGCCTGTCAAATCGATACAATCAAATACAATCGAGAACTTCAAAAGCCCCTGTTTACGCCCGCTCCAGGAAACCGGGAAAACTGCGGTTGACAGGTAAAACGGTACAATCGAATACAATCTTGGGCTGCAAAAGCCCCTGTTTACGCCCACTCCAAAAACGGCGATTGACAGGTAAATCGATACAAACGGATACAATTTTTTTTAAGGGGGAAATCATGACAAATGAAGAACGGATGAAAAAGGGCTATCTCTGGCTGGACACAGGGGAGTCCATGGACCTGCAGATTCACCAGCGGAGCCTGATCTATGATTTCAACCACACAAGGCCGGACAATGTGGAAAGGCGGCAGGAGCTGCTTACGCAGATATTCGGCCATATCGGGGAAGGGGCCTGGGTGGAGCCGCCCCTTTTCGCCTCCTTCGGCTGCACGGACACAATTGGCGACCGGACGTATATCAATTCAAATCTGAACCTTGTTGACGACCTGGGAATCACCATCGGTTCCGACGTCCTGATCGCGCCGAATGTGACGCTGATCAATACCGGTCATCCCCTTCATCACGAACTGCGGAAGCACGGGGAGATGTACTCCCTTCCCGTTGTCATTGAAGACGGGGTCTGGCTGGGAGCAAATGTCACGGTCTGCCCCGGCGTCACCATCGGAAAGAATTCCGTCATCGGGGCGGGCTCCGTCGTCCTTCACGATATTCCGGCCAACACCTTCGCAGCCGGCGTTCCCTGCCGCGTCATCCGCGAAATCGGTGAGCATGACAAGGAATACTACTACCACGACCGCCGCGTAGACGACGGTCCGGGCATGCCGGAAACGGACCTGCCGGGGCTGCAGGATTGAAGATTGATTTGAACAGAAAGGCTGTGACAATGCATCTTGCATTTTCATAGCCTTGACTATGTTCTTGCAGTTATTTTGAGATGGGTTTCAATCGTTCCTATTCGGATGGCTTCTCAGGTTTTCATGTCTGCAGAGATTTTTTATGAACAATTCAGTTGGAAAAACAGCATATTTCCATCTTCCGGGACTGTTTGAATTCTACGAATTTTATAAGGTTTTCCTGCCCCTGTTCCGGGAGCATCGCGAATACTTCTACGACCGGTGTGCCATCAGCTCCATCTATGGGGCGCCCGGAGACTGCCTCTGGGGCGGCGGCCGCATGGGCTATGGTAATGCAAGGCCTTTGGATGTGAAAAGCCTGATGGAAGAATACGATATTTCCGTCCGCCTGACTTTCTCCAATTCCCTGCTGAGACCGGAGCATCTTTCGAATCCGGAGTGCAACCGCCTCTGCCGCATGTTTGAAAGCCCGAAGAACGGTATCATCATCACATCGGATCTGCTTCTCGACTATATTCGGGAGCACTATCCTGAATATTATTTTGTGTCTTCTACCACAAAAGTGCTGACGGCCTTCTCCGATTTCCGGAAAGAACTCGACAGGGAAGAATTTTCTTTTGCCGTGCTGGATTTCCGCCTGAACCGGCGGTTTGAAGACTTGAAAGAATTGACGCAGGAGGAGAAGGACAAGACGGAATTCCTTGTGAATGAATGCTGCTCCTTCACCTGTCCCGACCGCAAGGCCTGCTACGAAGCGGTAAGCCGGCTGGAGCTGGGGGAAGAGAGCCACTTCATCTGCACTTCTCCCGACGCCGCTGAAGGCTATCGCTTCTCACGCGCCATGCAGAATCCGGCTTTTATCTCCTGCGATGATATCCGGAATATCTATCTGCCCATGGGCTTTTCCCAGTTCAAGATCGAAGGCCGCAGCCTGGGGAGCGCCCTTCTTCTGGAATTCATCCTTTTTTATATGACAAAGCCGGAGTATCAGCTGAATGTGAGAGAAGAGATGTATCTTACGAACGAACTTGATTTATTTTAGGGAAATATAATTCCATTACTGTGAGATAACAAAGAGGGGCGCCTCCATCAAAAGGAGGCGTCCCTCTTGAGTTTACCTACAATTTTTACAGCGCCAGATCTACGTGCGCAATGGTTCCGGCCGCTCCTGTCGACTCTTTCAGGTAGATGCCGGTTTTGCGGATCTGCCCGTTCAGATTATTATTCTCATCCTTGAGCGAAAACTCTGTGTCCGCATTTCCGAGATAGATGGCACCGACGTCCGCCTGCTTCAGGTCGAGCAGGGTGTCTGTCCCGTCCTCATTGTGTTTCCAGACCTTGAGCTTGGAGAAAACGGAGTCGCCCTCATCAATCCACCCGTTGCCGTCTTCATCGTAGGCAGAGAGGTCCTTGAAGCCGTCGCCGGATTTCGTTCCGAAGAGTTCTGATCCGTCGTTGATGACCCCGTCTTCATTTTTGTCGAGAGCCAGGAAACCGGAGCCCTGGGAGGCGTAGGAAATCCTGTCCTTCTTCCCGTCCCCGTCGAGGTCGAAGTAGAATTTCCGGTCGCTGACGCTCGTCACATTGTCATCGACATTGATGATCAGGGGATCGGTCTTTATATATTCTTTCGTTTCCAGGGAATCGTAGTGGGCCATGAATGACCGCGACATGCCGACTTCGACATTGAAGGAAAGGCTGCGGCCGTCAGCCGTCAGTGCAGTTCCCGTCGTGGCAAACGCCGTTTCCTCTGACTCCGCTACCAGTGAATGAGTAGCAGTGATCCTTTGCCAGACACTCTGCGTGGGCGTGCGGCGGGAAGGTCCTTCCCCGAAATCAATATTCTTTCCGGTCACATTTGAGGAGTCCACAAGTTCAAAGCTCTGCGCCTCCTGGTGCTTCTTCTGCCAGGCGGCTTTGAGCCCGAGAATATCTTCCCCCGGTGTCTTCTGCCGGACCTTTCCGTCGCCCTTATATTCCTTCCCGTTCAGGGCGGCAAGAATCTTCTTGATCAGCTGAACTTCATAGTCCTCTTCTTCAGGAATGGCAAAATGATTCTCATCCGGTTTCGTCGCGCGCAGGGCCTCCGTCATGGACTTCAGGGCATTCGCCTGCCGTTGCTTTTCTTCCTTTTCCTGCGCCTTGTCCTTTTCTTCCTGGTACTCGACCATGGCTTCCTGGACATTTCCGCTTTTGGATTTCGAGGATAATGTAAGAATTGCTGCAGCCGCATCGTCATCCGCTGCCGCTTCAATCGTCATCTGCGACGACTCGGCATAGGAAAACGCTTGGTGTGAAGACGCCATTGCCACTGCTGAAGAAGAGATTTTCATGACCGGACTCCTTTCCTATTGCGAAGCGCGGAAAATCCTTTTCCCGCTTTTCAAAATATATATCGGAAGGTCCCACATGAATAATAACCCGCAGGGCGTGTCTTCACGCGAACATTTGCAGCTTACAGCCGGGGGCAGCAGCATTTGGAGGAGAAATTTCAAGCCTTCCGCGCAGACCTTCTCTTTTTCCGTGGAGTCAGGGCAGGATAAAGCAAGTTCAGGAGGAGAAGATTCCAGGTCTCCGCGAAAAATCTCTCTTTATCGTGGGGCTGATGGCGGCAAAGGCAAGTTCAGGAGGAGAAAATTCAAGGCTTCTGCGAAGAAATTCTCTTTTCTGGCGGCGCCGGGAACGTGGTACGTCGGCGGGAAGGAGAAGATTGCAGGATTTTGGAGAAGATTTCTCTTTTTGCCTGGCACTAGGAGCGTTGCGCGGTGGTCGGAAAGAGAAGATAGCAGGATTTTGGAGAAGATTTCTCCTTTTGCCTGGCACTAGGAGCGTTGCGCGGTGGTCGGAAAGAGAAGATAGCAGGATTTCGGAGAAGAATTCTCCTTTCCTGTGCCGCCAGACTGGTGGCCTTCCGGCAGGAAAGAGAAAATTTCAAGAATATGTAGAAAAAGTTACAGAAATGTGCTATAGTACATGTCAGTTCAGTATTCATGAATCAATTCAAAAGGCGTCTGCGTGTAGTCGCAGATGGCGCATCTTGAATATCTTGCCATTTCGGCAGACATTTCCATGTAGATTGTAATAGGACAAGAGCATTTTTTTTGTAAGGGGGGACTTTGATTGGGACGAGTTGAAATTGAAGAAGAATTGAAAAAACGGCTGCGGGAAAAGGCGGCAATCGAGAAAGCATTGACCCCGTTCCGGAAAGAAGAGAGAAAACTGGCGGTATATCGCTGCGGAACTGTTGACAAATGGTATGTGCTGCAGGGCGGCGAAAGAATATATCTTCCGAAATCCTGTCGAGAGGAGGCTGCTCAGCTGGCAAAAGCAACCTGGCTCAGGACCCGGCTGGCGGAAACAAATGCAGAGATTACAGCCTGCCGCAAGTACTTGAAAAGCTTTCATGGGGAAGACGCAAGGCTGGAAAAGCTATTGAACCAGACAGAATTCTGTGATTTGATCGGACATCCGGAATATAATGACATGCTTTGGAAAAAGTCGAAGCGCACGAAGAATGACAAGCATCCGGAAAGCCTGCAGATTGAGCAGAAATCCGGTGACTTTGTGCGGTCAAAGTCGGAATCGCTGATTGCCATGACGCTGGATAAATACGGAATTGCCTATCGATATGAAAATCCATTGGAAACGCCGAAAGGAAAATTCTATCCGGATTTCACCATCCGGCATCCGAAGAATCACAAGACTTATATCTGGGAGCATTTCGGGATGATGGACGATGAAGACTATGCGGCAAAAGTTCCCGAGAAGCTGTCCATATATCTGGAATGCGGATTTGTTCCGGGGGAGAATCTGCTGATGACTTTTGAAGCCGGCGGACACCCGCTGACGCCGCACACGATTGAAGAAGTCATAGCCCGGAATCTTTTGTAGAAATGAGAGAAGCTTCTTGCTTATGACTTGAATTTTCTCCTTCGGGCGAGTTCTTTTCATGGGCTCTAATAGGGACAAGGAGAAAATCTGTCCGATATTCGAGGGAAATCTCCTCTGCCGGGGCAGTGAACACCCGGCGGGGGAGATTTTTCTGCGTATTTGTTGGGAATTTCTCTTTTTTCCCGTAGCCACCGCCGTCTCCTGGAGGCGGAAGAGAGAAGAAAGCAAGAAAGCATGCAGAAATTCTCCGTTTTGCCGGAAGCACCCCGGGTTTGCGGAGGCGGAAGAGAGAAGAAAGCAAGAAAGCATGCAGAAATTCTCCCTTTCACTGGCATTGCTGCCGTCTCCCGGCGGCGGAAGAGAGAAGAAAGCAAGAAAACATGCAGAAATTCTCCCTTTCGTCGGAATCGTCGGCTGTCCCTGGCGGCGGAAGAGAGAAGAAAGCAAGAAGATGGTCGAAAATTCTCCCTTTCGTCGGAATCGTCGGCTGTCCCTGGCGGTCGGAAGGAGAAGAAAGTAAGAAGATGGTCGAAAATTCTCCCTTTCGCCGGAATCGTCGGCCGTCCCTGGCGGCGGAAGAGAAAAGAAAGTAAGAAAAGAGCTGGAATTTCTCTTTTTTGACGTGTTCGCCGGGGCCCGGAGGCGGTCGGAAGAGAGAAGAAAGCAAGAACAGGATAGAAAAATCTCCCCTGCCGCCCCAAGAAAGAAAATTCATTAGGCTGCGAGGGAGAAGATTTCACGCATTCGAGCATTTATATACAAGCGGACAGATCACGCATTCTTCAGCTTCGCATACGACCGGATGTACTTCGTGTGCTCGTAGACTTGCAGGAGTACGGAGAGGGGATCGCCCTTTCCGGCGGCATGGGAAAGAAGGGCGGCGAGGCAGTTTTTCTCGGCGACCTGGAAGGCGGCTTCGGCTTCGGAGCGGCTGTCGCCCAGGCAGACAGCGCCTTTGTTTTTGATGAGGACGGCAGGCACCCGCTTCAGCTCCGTGAAGATGGCCTTCTGGTCGGCGTCCTCCGGCAGGCAGCGGATCTTCGAGCCGAAGAGCTGGGCAGCGTCATCGATGAAGATTTCCACGTCGCGGCCGCGTTCAGACGCGGCCTTCAAAACCGGTGTCTTCACAAAGACATTCGTGCCGTTCTTCCCGGCGTGGTAGGAAAGGAGGCCGGCGGCTGCAGCTTCATCGGGCGTGAGGATTTCCGGAGCCGGGATATCCGTGATCTTTTCAAAACGTGTCCGGGCAAGCTCTTCCAGAGCGAAGGCAGACCGGAAGGCGTCGTCCTTCGTGCGTCCGAAGCAGACAGCTCCGTGGCTCTTCATGAGAATGGCGTGGGAACCCAGAAATGCCTGTTCTGCGGTAGCAATATTTGTGGCCAGCGTCTTCGTTCCGTTCATGCCGTAGGAAGCAGTAGGAACGACGGAGCCCAGCATCTGGGCCAGATCCTCCGGCACGTTCGTGATATTTTCTTCGAGGATGGACAGAGCTGTGGCGAAAGGCTGGTGGGTGTGGATGACGAAGTTGATCTCCGGGTGCAGGCGGTAGACGGCCGCATGGACGCCGGATTCCGACGAGGGACGGATGTCCCCAATCCAGGAGAGATCTGAAATGCGTACAGGTACGATGTCCTCGTGCTGCAGGGCGTCATAGCCCTTGCCGGACGGGGTGATGGCGAATTCTTCATCGGAAATCCTTGCACTGATATTTCCCCAGGTGCGGGCGACAAGGCCCTTTTCCACCAGCTCGTGACCGGCAACGATAATTTCTTCTCTTGCTTCCTTGAGTTCCATAGGCTTTCTCATTTCTGTGCTGATTTTTTTCAAGTGTATTATACAGGCTGAAGGCAAAAAAACAAGGCGTGAGGGAGCGATTGTGCTACAATCAGTGCAAACTTTACCGGCCTTTTACAGGAATGAGGTTTCTTTATGACTAATATAAATCACTCACTTTCCGACGAGGCGATCGGGAATGGCGCCTACCGGGGGATTGCGGACCCGAAGGCACCGGATATTCCCGCATCCTACCCCCGCCCCCAGCTCTTCCGGAAGGACTACCTGCTTCTCGACGGGGAGTGGAATCTGAACGGTCGGACCATCCGCGTGCCCTATCCGCCGGAGGCGCCGCTGTCCGGCTTTGAAGGGAAGGCCGGGGAGGTGCTCCACTACGAGAAGGACTTCACAGTACCTTCAAAATGGCGGGGAAAGCGAATTCTTCTTCATTTTGGAGCGGTCGACCAGATTGCAAAGGTGACGCTGAACGACGTCTTTCTGGGAAAGCACACAGGCGGCTACCTGGGATTCACCTTCGACATCACGGAGCATGTACGCTTTCCGGAGGACAAAAGTTCCGTAGTCAGGACAGCAGGCGCCGGGGAAAATGGGACGGCAGAAGCTGCGTCAGGGAAGAGCGCCTCGGCAGGAGGCTTGGAAAATGCTTCCACAACAGATGTCGGGAATGCGGAATCGGCTGAAAACGCGAACAGTGGAATCACTTCAGGAAATGCCACATATGAAAATGTAAAGCGCATTTCCGGACAGGAGGCAGCAGGGCAGAGCGGGGTAAACTCCCTCGTCGTCACGGCCATCGACCGGAACGATCCGGTCATTCCCTACGGGAAGCAGACGAAAAATCCCCAGGGCATGTGGTACACGGGCATTTCCGGCATCTGGAAAAGTGTCTGGCTCGAGGCTGTGCCGGAAACCTATATTGAAAAGATCAAGATTGTTCCGTGCACGGAAGGCGCGGACATCCGTCTCTACATGAAGGGCGGGGAGGCCTGGCAGGGCTTCCGGGCGACGATTGTCGGTGAAGGCGTCTATCCTGCAGGATTTGATGAAGAGCTGGGAAGCGGGGAAACTCACGAATTTGCCCGTCATACCGGCCGGGTGGCGCCTGCGGATCCCGTGCTCTGGGATACGGAAAATCCCCATCTATACCGCCTCCGCATCGACTGCGGGGAGGACACGGTTTATACCTACTTTGGATTGCGGGAGATCGGCATGGAGACCTTCGGCAGCAGGCGACGGCCGACGCTCAACGGGAAAGCTGTTTTCCTGAACGGCGTCCTGGACCAGGGCTACTATCCGGAAGGAATCTATGTCCCCGGATCATATGACGCCTACGACCGCGACATTCTGGCCATGAAGGAGCTGGGCTTCAATATGCTGCGGAAGCATATCAAGGTGGAGCCGGAATATTATTACTGCGCGTGCGACCGGCACGGAATGCTGGTGATGCAGGACATGGTGCAGAGCGGACATTATTCCTTCATATGGGATACCTTCCTTCCCTACTTCCAGGGGGACCTGCGGCCGGATGAGCATATCCTGGGACCCGGACAGGATCGAAAGACGGAGAAGGAGCGGCGGCGGATTTTTACGGACCACACGAAGCAGACGGTTGTGTCTCTCTACAATCACCCGTCCATTATCGCCTGGACGATTTTCAATGAAGGCTGGGGCCAGTTCGAGAGCGCGAAGCTCTATGAAATGGTGAAGCGGATCGACCCGGACCGTCTCATCGATTCTGCTTCGGGCTGGATGGACAGGAAGGTTTCGGACTTTGACTCCCGTCACCAGTATTTCAGAAACCGTCTTTTGAAACCCAAGGACGAGAGACCCCTCATCATCAGCGAGTGCGGGGGCTTCGGATACGACCTTTCGCCGGAGGACAGGGAGGAAGCGGCGCAGAAGCAGCGTCTCATCAATATCGGCGTGAACGACGGACACCGGTGGAAGGGGACGGTTTCCGTGAACCGGGCAGGGCGGAAGTCCCTGAACATTGACGTCCCGGAAACCCTGCAGCCCCTGCAGGAAAAAATTGTCGAAGGCGAGGACCGCTTCGATGAAAAGATGGCGGAGCTCGGCGCAAAGTATGACGCGGCCGTTGACCGGCAGGATCTTCGGGAAAACAGGGCCGGCATCGATGCGGTCGAGGCCATCGACCTCATCCGGAAGCAGTATTCTGAGCGCAGCGGCCGTGAGTTCCAGTATGGGGGTTCCTGCAAAAGCCCGGAGGAGCTGACGAAAAAAATCATTCAGATGTACCGGGAGATGATCTTCACGGCGACGACGGCCGGATTGTGCGGCCTGGTCTACACCCAGCTTTCCGACGTGGAAAATGAGGTAAACGGCCTCTATACCTATGACCGGACCGTTTGCAAGGTGGACAAGGCAAAGATGGCTGCTCTCGGCAAGATGCTTGCCGCCTGGTACGAAGCCGATACGGAGTAGAAGTCGGGCAAAGCTCACGCGTGAGCTTTGCGACAAAACTCAGGGTTTGTTCATTGACGGAAAGCCTTGCGGGCTTTATGATTGCCACCGTGTAATGAGAAATGGGCGCATTCGTACCCTCTGGCTTACTATTCGTCATGATATGAAATCCGGCGCCTGCCGAAAAATGGAGGCAAGAACAGTAATGGCATCACTCGCGCATAAGGCTGAACGGGCTGCATTTTCCGCAGCCATCGACCAGTTCTGGAAACACCTTTCCAATGACAAGTCCGACCGTACAAAGACGTACGAGAAACTCATCGACATGGCCATCAAGTTCTGGGGCAAGGACCATATGACTCAGGCGAATATCGACCACGTACGGGAAGTCGTTGCAGATCCCAACAACCGCTGGATGCGGATGATCAATGACATCATTGACCACACGGATCCCCACGTAGCAAAGATGACTCTTCTGAACCTGGGCTATGAGGCCTTCCTCGACGGAACGAAGACCATCCGGGCGAACCGGGAGAAGTACCACTGCAATATTCCCTGGCTCATCCTCTTCGATCCGACCCAGGCCTGCAATATGCACTGCAAGGGCTGCTGGTCCGGCACCTACGGCCACAAGTCAAACCTCACCTTCGAGGATATGGACAAGATCGTGACCGAGGGCAAGGAGCTCGGCGCCCGCCTCTTCATGATGACCGGCGGTGAGCCTACCGTTCGCATCAACGACATCCTGAAGCTCATGGAGAAGCACCAGGACTGCCAGTTTGCGGCCTACTCGAACTCCACGCTCATCAATCAGGAGATGTGCGACAAGATCAAGAAGCTCGGCAACCTGATCTTTCTTCTTTCCATCGAGGGCACGCCCGAGTCCAACGATTCCCGCCGCGGCGACGGTCACTATGCAGCCGTCATGAAGGCCATGGATCTTCTCCGCGAGAACGGCATCCTCTTCGGAACGTCCATCTGCTATACCAGAGCGAATATCGAAGCTGTCACGGATCCCAAGTTCATCCAGATGCTTGCTGACAAGGGCGCCCACTTCGGTTTCTACTTCCACTATATGCCGGTCGGCCAGAACGCAGTCATGGACCTGCTTCCGACCGTGGAGCAGCGGAAGGAGATCATCAAAAAGATCCGCTGGGAGCGGTCGCCTGAATGCGACATTCCCTTCTTCCCCATGGACTTCCAGAACGACGGCGAGTACGTCGGCGGCTGCATTGCCGGAGGCCGGAACTACTTCCACATCAATGCGAACGGCGATGCCGAGCCCTGCGTATTCATCCACTATTCGGATTCGAATATCCATGACAACACCATCCTCGAGATGCTGCAGTCGCCGCTCTTCATGGAGTACCACAAGGGCCAGCCTTTCAACCGCAACCACCTGCGTCCCTGCCCCATGCTCGAAAACCCCGAGATTCTCAGCGGCATGGTCGAGCGGACCGGCGCCCATCAGACGAACTTCGAAGCGCCTGAGGAGGCTGACGAGCTCTGCGCGAAGAACAAGGATTACGCGGCAGAGTGGGCTCCTGTAGCTGACGAAATCTGGGCTAGCCAGACTCACAAGCAGCAGGCCTACTCGAACTACTCCGAGGAGCACCGCGAGCACCCTGAGCTTGCCGCTTTCCAGACGGAGGCCGACGTTCAGCAGAAGGTCAGCTGAATTGATTTATGAATAAGATAAAGCCCTGCGGCGGATTCCTTCGGGAGACTTGCCGCAGGGCTTTTTTTGCGCCTCTATTCAGCCGCCCATATTCGCAGCCCTTTGCTTTATGAAAAAATAATAAACGACATTCCATAAGATTTATAAATTGTTTATAAATAAAATGTGTGGTAGAATTTCCTCTGTTGCAGGGTGTTCGCACGTCCCGTCGCCAGTGGGAGAACATCTGGACAGACTAGTTTTTTAGGAGGACCGGTGAAAGCACCGGGAAAAAGAATGGAAAAAATCTTTCATCTGAAAGAGCACGGCACGGACGTGAAGACAGAAGTCCTGGCCGGGCTGACAACCTTCCTGACGATGGCATATATCCTTGCCGTCAATCCCAACATTCTGGGAACCGTCATGGACCGGAGCGGCGTTTTCGTCGCAACAGCGCTGGCATCTGCCATTGCTACCTTTGTCATGGCATTCCTTGCCAACTACCCGATCGCCCTGTCCGCCGGACTCGGCCTCAATGCCTACTTCGCTTACACGGTCTGCCTCGGTGAGCTCGGCGGGGAAGCGGATGCTTTCACGATTGCTCTGACGGCGGTCCTTGTTGAGGGTATCATTTTCATTATCCTTTCCCTCTTCAAGGCACGGGAGCAGATCCTGAACGGCATCCCCATGAACATGAAAAACGGCATTTCCGCCGGTATCGGCCTTTTCGTCGCCTTCATCGGTCTCAAGGGTGCCGGCATTGTCGTAAATCCGGAAGGCCTTGCCACCCCTCTTGCGCTGGGTGACTTCTCCCAGCCCCAGGTGGCTCTTGCCCTGATCGGCTTCATCATTACGCTTGTACTTGTACACTACAATGTCAAGGGCTCTGTCCTGATCGGCATTCTCGTAACCTGGGTCATGGGTATGATCGCAGAGAAGACCGGCTGGTATGTCGTTAATCCCGACGCCGGCATCTACTCCGTATTCCCTGATTTCTCCCAGGGCCTGCAGCTTTCCGGCATTACAAAGACTGCCTTCCACTTCAACTTCGCCTGGGCAGGAAAGAACCTGCTCCACTTCATCGCTATCGTCTTCGCCTTCCTCTATGTCGACCTCTTTGATACGGTCGGTACAGTAGTCGGCGTAGCAGACAAGGCCGGCCTTCTCGATGAGAAAGGCAACCTTCCCCGCGCAGGAAAGGTTCTCCTTTCCGACGCCATCGGTACAGTAGCCGGCGCCTGCCTGGGTACTTCCACGATCACTTCTTTCGTCGAGTCTTCCGCAGGTGTGGCTGAAGGCGGAAAGACAGGCCTGACAGCCTTCACGACAGGCTGCATGTTTGTCATCTCCCTGCTTCTTTCCCCCATTTTCCTTGCGATTCCTACATTCGCAACAGCTCCGGCCCTCATGTATGTCGGCATGCTGATGATCAGCTCCGTGAAGCGGATCGAATTCGACGGCGACATCGCTGACACGGTCGGCGCTTACATGGCCATCGTCATGATGCCCCTTTCATACTCCATTGCCACCGGTATCATGTTTGCGGTTCTGACCTGGACGATCCTCAAGATCTGCGAGGGCAAAGCAAAGGAGATCAAGCCCGTCATGTGGGTTATCTTCTTCCTCTTTGCCGCCCGGATCGTGACACTGGTCATGGGATGGCAGTAATCCTGTTTTAAAAATTGATGTAAGGCCCGGACTTTGGAAGGGACGGCTTTTTGAAACTGCGGCCGGCGGAGCACATGGCTTCGCCGGCCTTTTTCCGCGCTCGGGAATTGTTCCTCTGCACACGCGAAAGCGCCGGACTGCGAAAATCGCAGCCCGGCGCTTTCTCTATGTAAGTTCGGATACTGTCAGATGTAAAAAGGAAAATTAATCCTCTGTGTTCTCACCGTACCAGTAGCGGTTGATGAGCAGCTTTGCAAAAAGTTCAAACATGGTTTTACCTCCTGTCAGCTATTGACCTTGATTAGAAGGGACGTACAGGGTTGCCATACATGGCAATCTTTCCCATGAGCTCCATGTAATCTTTCCATGCTTCCTTGAAAAACTTTACCATAATGACCTCCTTTGGCCGGAAAGGCTTTTCCGGTACTTTCTTCTTTTTTTCTTCTTTTTCTTTCTTTTCCTTTTTACGACTGTTATTATAGAAAGGCTGCGGCAGCTCTGCCTGCCGAATGCAGGCCGAAAGCTGGCCAGATTTTGCAAGGAGTAGTGTTTTGAAAACAGATTTGAACATCGGACATTCGGTTGTAAAAAGGACGGCGGCTCTCATGACTGCCGCAAGGAGTCTGTTTGTTGCAGGACTTGTCGTCATTATCTTCGTCATTGCCTCCCGGAAAATCCAGGAAACACTTTTCGGCTGGGAAATCGGAGACATTCCGGTATCGGCGTATGCTGCTCTTGCCATTGGTATCATCTGCGTATTTGCGTCCATCATCTGTTTCGTGACGGGCATAGCGCTGAAGAAGTCCCGTCTGTATCTGGAAGAAATCTCCATGCCGGCAGATCCGGCGGATGACTTTGCACAGCGCCTTTCAAAGGCAGGCCTGGTCTGGCTTCTTGTCCCCATGATATTTTGCATAGGTATCCAGGCCCCGAATATTATTCATAATATAAATACCCACAATACGAATGTGCCGAAACGGTGGGCGGTCGTCAATGAACTTGACGCGGCCTTTCCGGGCCTGCGGAGCACCTATTCGGACAGGGAGATCAACGCGCCGGATTACGATACCATCGGGCTTTACTTTGACTGCGCGCGGGACGGCGAAGCAGAGTTTGATCCATACGCATTTTCAGTCAAGATGGACTATACCGGCCACATCATTGAAATCGAGTATGAGCTCTACAGCGCAGACGGGAAAAAGGTCCCTACCCTTGATGACCTCAATGCTTTCGTAAGCAGAGTCGGGGAAGGACTGAAACAGTGCGGCTCCGTGGACAGCGCCTTTTTGACCCCGGTTCCCGACCGGGCCGTGACCAGGGCAAGGGCGGAAGCCCTTAAAAACGGGCTTGAAAGCGGCTACGGACAGGGATGGACCATTGAAAACGGCGTGGCCTGCGCCTATACCTGCGCGAACAACTATACGCGGTACGAGGTCTCTACAGACGAGAACGCGATTGAAATCGCAAAATTCGATGACAAGCAGGCGGCGAAGGCGAAGAAAGAATAGACCATATCTTGTATTTTTGAAAAATAATTACCACATTTTCTGGTAGAATGCTATAATATCAACGGTATGTCTGCGACTACACGCAAAGCGTGCGGCAGGCTGCCGTTGATATTTTTTTCTTCAGCACAGAAAATAGAATTTCGAAGAAATTCGTCTTGCCTGTGTCCCTGAATAGTTCCGTTTTTCATCAAGGAAAGGATTTCCCATGAAGAAGAAACTTCTGGCGGTAGTGGTTGCTGTTTCCATTGTTTTCTGCATGCTGCCCCTTGGCATGGTGCTTTCCGCGGCGGATGTCGCCGGCGTGAATGCATCGGCGGCCGGAGCCTGCGGGCCTGTGGGACCGGACAACGGGCCCCTTGATACGGTGATCTGGACCTATGTGGACGGAAAACTGACAGTCAGCGGAACCGGAGACATGGGAAACTTCACGGCGGAAACCCTGCCGTGGGCGCAATACGTTCCGGAGATCTCCTCCATTGTGGTATCGGAGGGCGTGACGTCCATAGGAACCGGCGCCTTCCGAAATCTGCCGGCGACGGCGCTTTCCGTGAACCTTCCTTCCACGGTGACAGCGATTTATGATGACGCCTTTTCAGGCGATGCCGGCCTTACGTCTCTGAAACTTCCCGCGAACCTTACTTATGTGGGAAACAGCGCATTCGCAGGAACAGGCCTTACGGCGCTGGCCCTGCCCGACAGCGTTACCTTTATGGGGACGGGCGTTTTCTCTGAAGATGCTTCCCTTTCCGCTGTTGCCCTTCCTGCCGGACTTCCTTCCATCAGCGATTATATGTTCTTTGACTGCCCGGCGCTTAATGCCGTGAAACTGCCGGAAAATGTTGCGGCAATCGGCAGCTTCGCTTTTTCCAACAGCGGCCTTGCTGCCATTGACCTTCCCGCCGCCGTGACGAGTGTGGCAGGGAAAGCCTTCTATTTCTGCCCCTTCCTGACGGATATCGGTACTTCGTCCATGAATAATGTATTTGCCGCCGATGCCTTCGACGGAAGTCATGCCGTAACCATCCACGGTCCTGAGGGCTCCGAGGCGGGAACTTTCGCGGCGAGCCTTGCCGGACTCGGCCTGACCTATACGACGGAGCCCATGCCGGAACTTGTCTATCCGGAAATAGCGGCGGACTTTGTGACGGTTCCGGCCTCTGCGCAAAGCATGGTTGATTCTGCGGCTGCGCTGGAAAGCGCATCTGCAGATACTTCCGCTTCTGATGCGGCGATCGCTTCGGCTCTCGCCGCATCAGACGGCAGCGGCGAGGCTGCCGCTTCTGCAGATACCGATGCGGCTGCCGGCGCCAAGGCAGCTCCGGCCTTCTCCACCTATGCGGCGACAGGGGAGACGATTACGGATATGACGGGTGATGCTTCGGGTGCGGCATCTGTTGATACGGTGACAGTTCTTGCGGATGCGGATACAGCGTCTGCTGACATCGGAGCGGCCGGCAATGAGAGCGGCGTTACCTGGTCCTATGACGCTTCGACAAAGGCCCTCTCCATCAATGGCTCCGGAGCCATGAAGGACTTCGCCCTCACAACGGACGTTCCCTGGTTCAATGACCGCAGCTCCATTACATCGGTGACGATGGACGACAGAATTACAACGATCGGAAACAATGCCTTTGCTTCCATGTACGCCCTTACGTCCGTGAAGCTCCCGTCTTCACTGACATCCATCGGCTCCAATGCGTTCAATACGGACTCCGCCCTGACGGCGGTTCCCTTCGATACGCTGACGTCTCTGAAGACCATCGGCAGCGAAGCGTTTGCCGGAACCGGCCTTACGGCGGCAGCGCTTCCGGTCTCTGTGACATCCATAGGCGAAGGCGCTTTCCGGGACTGCCTTTCCCTTTCTTCTGTAACACTTCCGACCGGCCTGACGCCGATTTCCGACAATCTCTTCTACAATGACGGCGCGCTGACTGAGATAGCGATACCCGCATCCGTGACGACTATCGGGGCGTCCGCGTTCCGGAATACGGGACTCAAGACAGTGACGATTCCGGAAGCAGTTACTACAGTGGATAGCAGCGCGTTCGCAGGCTGCAAGTCTCTCACATCTGCCGTAGTGAAAGGAAAATCCGTTCAGTTCGGCCTCAATGTATTCCCCCTGAATACGACGCTTACGGTGGAGAGCGGTTCGACAGCAGAAACCTATGCAAAGGCAAACAAGCTGTCCTATACCTATGCCAATCTGCCCATGACCGGAATAGCAGTGAATATTGCCGCGGCGACGATGGCACCGAAGTCTGTGGTGACGCTGGCGGTCTCCCTTTCTCCTTCCGGCGCTTCCGACTGGAAACAGACGACCTGGAAGTCCTCGGATGAGAAGATTGCCACGGTCGTTTCCAATTCGGACGGGACGGGAACGGTGACAGCAGTTGCTGCCGGAACGGCGACGATTACGGCGACAGCGACGAGCACGGCCGGAAAGACATTTACGGATACGTCCACCATCACGGTCAGCGCCGGGGCGGTTCCCCAGGTTCTGAAGGACGCAACGGTCGTCCTGGGCGATCAGAACGCTGTCGTGACAGGCGTGGATTCCAAGGATACGAATATTGCCGCTGCGGCCAAGGCCATAGATGACAAGGCCAAGACAGGCAAGCTTACGATTGCATCGGGAGGCGGCCTGACAAAGGCCATTTCAACGGCGCAGACGAATGCCCGGACACTGGAAGCGGTTGTGAAATACCTGGATGAAAATCCTCCGGCAGCAGGAGAGAAGGTGACGCTTACCGTCAAGCCCCGCTTCAATATAGAGGTCAAGGCGGCAGGCGCAGACAGCGTTACCTATGACATCACGCCGACATACGATGTCGATGTGCAGGTGGGAACGAAGACGGGAAAGGATGTGGCGACAAAGCAGGCTATGCCGGTTTCGGAGACTGTGACGATGACGCTTCCGCTCCCCTCGGCGCTTGCGGAAAAGACATCGCTTTATATTACGCATAAACTCACGAACGACTCGTTCAAGTACTACAGGGGAACTGTCAAGGACAGCGTCCTCACATTTGAAAACCCGGACGGGTTCTCGGAATTCGCAATCACTGTCGCAAAGCCCGACGGCTACAAGGGCGGCGGAGTAAACGCCCTGAAGACGATCGTTTACAGGCTTTTGAACAAGATTTCCGGCGACCACCTTTTCACCGTCGGCAAGGAAGAACGCGACAAGGTCCTCTCCGAGGGCTGGGAGGAAGAGGACGGGGGAATTTCCGGCTATGACGAGGCGGACGCCGATGTCACGGTTCTGCGTCTCTACAACAAGTGGTCCGGGGAGCACTTCCTGACAAACAGCGAAGCGGAGAGGGATGCTCTCGTTGCCACAGGCCAGTGGGCCTATGAAGGCGTTGCCTGGTACGGACTTTCCGAAGGTGACACGCCGATCTACCGCCTGCTCAATCCCCACGGCTACCACATGTACACGAAGAGCGAATTTGAAAGAGGCTTCCTGACAGCGTTCGGATGGAAGGATGAGGGAATTCTCTGCTACGAGAACAAGTAATATTTCCGGCAGTTTTTTGACGACTGGATTTCAAGGAGGTCCGCATGGAGACAGTCCCTTTTGACAATACCGTATATGGGGACGATTTTCCGGCAACGGAAAAGCTGTACGACGCTGACGCCTATGCCGTCACGTTTACGGCAGAGGTCATCCGCTGTCATGCGGCGGCAAATCCGGCGGACGGAAAGCAATGCTTTGCCGTGATACTGGACCGGACGCTTTTCTTTCCTGAGGAAGGGGGCCAGACCTGCGATCAGGGAACCTTTTCCCAGGCAATGATTGACGACGGCGCCCATTATCATGAATTCTCTCCGAGTCAGGAGGATGGGAATTCCGGACTGACACGGGTTCTTCATGTGGCTATAGACGAGCAGACCGGCGTCATCACCCATTATTGCGACGGGGCTTTTTCTGTCGGAGACCGGGTGCGCGGAGACATCAATTTCGCCCACCGCTTTTCCAATATGCAGAACCATACCGGCGAGCACATATTTTCCGGCCTCGTTCACAGTACCTTCGGCTTCAGCAATGTGGGCTTCCATCTCTCCGATGACATCATGACCATGGATTACGACGGAGAACTTTCGCAGGCGGACCTTGCAGGCATCGAATACCGGGCCAACGAAGCCATCTGGAAAAATGTTCCTGTCCGTTGCTTCTATCCGTCGGAACCGGAGCTTTCCCAGATTGAATACCGGTCGAAGAAGGCGTTGACCGGGAAAATCCGTATCGTGGAAGTCGAAGGCTACGATATCTGCGCCTGCTGCGCTCCCCACGTAAGGCGGACGGGAGAAATCGGTCTCCTTACCGTCCTTTCGGCTATTCATTACAAGGGCGGGACACGGGTCTCTGCCCTCTGCGGGAAAAGGGGCTATGAGTGGCTGGCTTCCGTGAAGGGGCAGGCAGCAGGGGTTTCCCATATTCTTTCCGTTCCAATCGAAGAGATCGAGCGGGCGGCAAAGAAACAGGCGGCGGAGAAAAAAACCTGCGAGTACCGGATCTCCGTCCTGCAGCAGCAGATTCTCGCGCAGCAGCTTGCGGCCGTTCCGTCTGACGAAGCCGATGTGCTCCTTTTTACGGAGGCGGCGGACAATATGGCAATCCGGGATGCCGTCAACCGGCTGACGGAAACCCGCCCGGGTTATGTCCTGATCCTGAGCGGCGGGGACGGCGGATACCGCTTCATTCTCGGAAGCAGGGACAGGGACTGCCGGGAGGGAGCGGCCCTTCTTAAAGCCGAGCTTTCCGCCAAAGGAGGCGGGTCGGCTGAGATGGTGCAGGGCAGCCTTTCCGCCTCGGAAGAAGATATACGCAATGCGTTCAAACGCCTCGCGGGGAGGTAAGGCGATATTTCTCCTCAAAGAGAAAGAATGCAGGAATGGCGATAATTTTCTCCTTTCGCCTGACCGTCAGGCTGGTACAAAAGGGCGGAAAGGAGAAAAATTGCGGCAGGAGAAGAAGAATTCTCCTTTTTTGCAGTGGAAGGAAAATTTTAGCAGGCCTGGAGGAAGAAAAATTTACATGGGAAATAGGAATTTTCTCCCTTATTGATTTTTCAGCTATGTATAAAGGTATAAAAAAGAGAAGAATCCAGAAAGATCTGTGATTCTTCTCTTTTTGTGCTGCACGGGGTTTCTGTTTTTTTCTCAGATTGGAAGGCTGGTCGTTTCAGGCTTTGCTATAGTTTGCGAGAAACTGCCTTGTCCGCTCTTCCTTCGGATGCTCCATGACATCCGCCGGGCTCCCCTGCTCCACGATGACGCCGCCGTCCATGAAGATAACCCGGTCAGACACGTCGTGGGCAAATGCCATTTCGTGCGTGACGATGATCATGGTCATCTTCTGCTCTGCCAGGCCCCGTATGACCTTTAAGACTTCGCCGGTCAGCTCCGGGTCCAGGGCGGAGGTGGGCTCGTCGAAGCAGAGAATGTCCGGATGCAGGGCGAGAGCCCGGGCAATCGCCACCCGCTGCTGCTGGCCGCCGGACAGCTGGTGGGGGTAGTTTCCCATGCGGTCGGAAAGTCCCATCTGATCGAGAAGCTCTTCCGCCTGTTTCCGGATGGCAGCGGCAGCCTCTGCGGAGCCGTCGGAAGCGAGCTTCGGTGCCAGACAGACATTTTCCAGTGCGGTGTATTGGGGAAAAAGGTTGAAGTTCTGGAAGACGAGGCCGAAGTGCAGGCGGTTTTTCCGGATTTCGGCTTCACTCTTTGCCCCGGGGCCTTTGGCATCGAAGAGGGCATTCCCGTTCACTGAAATGCTGCCCCCGTCCGGAGTTTCGAGAAAATTCAGGCACCTGAGGAGAGTCGTCTTTCCGCTTCCGGAGGATCCGATGACGGAAACGGCTTCTCCCTCTTCCATGGAAAAGTTGATATCCTTCAGAACTGCGGTCTCCCCGAAGCTCTTCTGCAGATTTTTCACCTCAAGAATAGGTATCATGTTTTGCTAAAATCCTTGTAAAATGTAATTTTTCAGCACGGAAAAATGGAACCGTGTCAGCCGCCTGCATGAAAACGCGTTCATTTCCGAAGGCGGGACGTATGCGCAGCCCGGCTGCCACAGTTCTGTCTAGTGGAAATAATCCAGTTTCTTTTCCAGCAGGTCAAAGAGAAAGGTCAGCAGGGCGGAAAAGAGCAGGTAAAAGACGCCGGTGTAGAAGAGTGGCCAGATGATGCCTGCGCTCTTGATGAAGGACTGGCCGGCCCAGATCAGTTCATAGACTGAGATGATGCGGGCGAGAGACGTGTCCTTGACCAGGGTGATGATCTCATTGGCCATGGGCGGGACAATCCGCTTGATCATCTGCAGGAGAATGACTTTGAAGAAGGTCTGGCTCTTCGTCAGGCCCAGGACGGCCCCTGCTTCGTACTGACCGACGGGGATGGACTGGATGCCGCCCCGGTAGATTTCCGCGAAGTAGCAGGCATAATTGATGACAAAGGCCACGAGGGCAGCCACGAAGCGGCCGGTATCGCCTGAGCCCCACCAATTGTTCCCGAGGATGAGGCCGGGCCCGAAGTAGATGACCAGGAGCTGCAGCATGAGCGGCGTCCCGCGAATCACCCAGATGATGAATTTGAGAATGGCCTTCAGAACTTTGAGACGGCTCATGGCTCCGAGACTGATCAGAAGCCCCAGGGGCAGGGAAAAGACCAGCGTCAGCAGAAACAGCTTTATTGTTTCCCAGAAGCCGGAAAGCAGGGCTATGGTGACATCCTGAAACATAGGAATGACTTTCTGTTTTACCTTATTTCTGAGGGATCAGGGCGTCCTGTACGCCGTAGGTTTCGGCAATTTCCTGCATGGTTCCGTCAGAATAATATTTCTTCAGTTCATCGTTGATGTAGTCCGTGAGATCGGATCCCTTGCGGCAGCCGATGACGTACTGCTCCGGAGCCAGATCGACAGCGTGGCCTAAGTCTTTGTAGCTTGTGCCTTCGCCGACCATGGCGCCGGCCATGAGGAGGTCAATGACGCAGGCGTCGGAGGTACCGGCCGCGACTTCCATGACGGCATCCGACTGGGCGCCGACTTCCGTATACTGAAGGCCGTTTGCCTCGGCGGCATCCTTGCCGGCAGAACCGGCTTCCACGGCAAATTTCAGGTCCTTCATGGAAGATGCATCCGGGTATTCACTGAGCTTGTCCGCAGGCATGACGATGGTCTGCGCATTGTTCAGGTAGGGCTCCGTGCAGCCCATGGAGGTTTTGACTTCGTCCGTGAGCGTCATGCCGTTCCAGACGACATCGATATTTTTGTTGTTCAGCTCCAGGAGCTTATTGTCCCAGTCGATGACTTCGAATTGGACCTCGACGCCCAGGTCTCCTGCGACTTTTTTTGCCAGGTCCGCATCGAAGCCGATCCAGTCGCTGCCGTCCTTGTAATCCATGGGAGCGAATTCCGTAATGCCGACGACGAAGGTACCCTTCTTTTTGATGGCGTCCACATCGCCGGATGCGTCGGAGCTGCTGCCGCAGGCGGCAAGAGACAGGACCATGGCTCCGGCGAGAGCCAGACACGCTGCTTTTCGAACTATCTTTTTCATCTTCCATCCTCCTGAGTTTACTGACACTATACTAACACGTTACCGTACTGACACTCTACTACAGCGAAGTGAATTTGAAAAGCACCTTTTGAAATGCAAAGGACTTGTGTTGAACATTTAAAACCTCAGTGCTATAATGTCTGAAATCTTTTTTGCGGAGGGTGCTTTGCCTATCTTTTGCCGGACGGGAGGTGGCTGATATGGAAAAGAGAAAGGCCGGCAGGCCGAAAAGCGCGGAACCGAAAAATGTCAATGTCGGACTCCGGATGACGGAAGCCCAGTATGAAAAACTGAAGGCCTTCTCGGATTCGAGGGGAAACACCGTATCGAAGACGGTACTGGAAGCCATTACAGCCTATATCGACAAATGAAAAACCGCAGTCCTGAATTGTCAGGGCTGCGGTTTTTTCAATGGCCGGAAAAAAGGAGAGGGTAGGGAATTTCCGGTTTCATCCGGCAGGCACTTTACAGGACCTCGTCGAGGGTGGTCAGGCATTCGTCGATTTCTTCCTTCTTCACATTGAGCGGGGGGATGAAGCGGATGACATTGTGGTCGGAACCGCAGGAGAGGAGGAGGACATTTTTTTCGAGAGCCTTCGCCCGGATGTCCGCCGTCTTCTCTGCATCGGGCGTCCCGTCAGGCTTTACAAGCTCGATGGCATTCATGAGGCCGACGCCGCGGACATCGCCAATGCAGGGGTGCGTTTCCTGAAGATGCGTCAGCTGCTCCCGGAAGTAGAAGCCCTGTTTCTTTACATTATCCATGATGGAATCCCGCTCAAAGATTTCAAGCGTTTTCAGTCCGGCTGCGCAGGCTAGAGGGTTGCCGCCAAAGGTTCCGCCGTGGGCTCCGGCCGGCCAGGCATCCATGATTCCCTTCCGGGCGATGATGGCCGAGAGGGGAATGCCGCCGCCCAGGGCCTTTGCGGAGGTCAGGATGTCGGGCCTAACCCCGAAGGTCTGATAAGCATAGATTTCGCCGGTGCGGCCGAAGCCTGTCTGGATTTCATCGAAGATCAGGAGGATACCGTGGGCGTCACAGATGTCGCGGAGCCCCTGAAGGAAGCGCTTGTCCGGTACGATGTAGCCGCCCTCGCCCTGGACAGGCTCCACGATGATGGCGGCGACCTGGTCGGGATCGATCAGCTTTTCAAAGAGTTCGTCGAACTGTGAAAGACATTTCAGTTTTCCGTTTTCCTCCGTCAGCCCATCCGGATCCCGGTAGGGGTTGCAGTAGTCTGCCCAGTAGATAGCGGGTACCAGAGGCTCGTAGTACTTCCGGTATTTGGCAGAGGATCCGGTGATGGAGACGCAGCCGATGGTCCGTCCGTGGAAGGAATTCCTGAAGGAAATGATGGCCGGCCGCTTCGTGTAGTACTTGGCCAGTTTCATGGCGCCTTCATTGGCTTCGGCGCCGGAGTTGGAAAAGTAGACCTTTGTATTGCCGCCCGTGACTTCGACGAGTTTCTCAGCAAAGGCGACGTAGGACTCGTAGTAGACGACGTTGTGACCGACGTGAATCATGTGGGAAAGCTCTTCCCGGATGGCATTGGCGACCTCCTCATTGTCGCCGCCGAGGGCGTTTACGGCGACGCCGGAAGCGAAGTCGAGGACCTTCCGTCCGTCTTCCGTGTAGAGGTAGGAACCCTTTGAGTCGACGACGCCGAGCGTGGAGGCCCGGGAAGAGACGCCGGACATGACTTTCTGACAGCGTTCATAGAGTGTAGGCATTTCATTGTCCTCCCATGATTAATAAAAAAACATGTTCTTTCTGCAAAATACATCCTGCTGCAGGTGCTCTGCTGACAGGATTTTGCGGTATGCTTTTGACACCGCAGACCGGCGGCCTATCCCAGCAGTTTCCGAATCAGGGCCATCTCCAGCTTCGGCAGGATACCGAAGGTATAGGGAATATTGACACGCTCCGTCCACTTGTGGGCGTCGGAGCCGTAGGTGCCGATATTGATGGCCGGAATGTCGAGGGCCTGTATGTCTTCGAGCGGCAGGGGCGAGAGACGGTCAAATTCCGGGAAGCTGTCCTTCAGGCACTGCAGGGATTCCGTATCGTCGTCGATCTTCAGATACGAGGAGTCGGACAGGGAAGGATAATAATTTAAAATCCGAAATTCCTGTCCGGTTTCCTTTCCGGTTTCTGCGGCTGCTTCTGCCAGGGCTTCGTACAGATTTTCTCCGCATCCGCCGTCTTTCCGGTCTGCCCGACAGTGGGGGACGAAGGGCGGCGCATAGTAGAGGACGATGACGGGGTCCGTGAAGCGGATGGCATCGAGGAGGCTGCGAATCAGTGCGAGGGGGACCTCTCGTTTTTCCGTTCCTTTTTCAAGCTCTTCTTCCGTCAGCCGGTCGAGCGCAGACTCGTCAAGGACGCCTTTCTGCCTGGAGAGCATGATGAGGTCTGCATAGGACATGACTTTCAGACCGGGAACCTTTGAATCAAAAGGGAGGTCGTTGGCGCGGCAGAAGCGCTCGTGATTTTTCTTCAGCTTTTCCGTCAGATTCGCCCCGGCCTTCCGGGCAGCGGCAAGAAGCTCCTCCGTGATCGATGGCATGTCTTTTTCGTAGACATAGTAATTGAAATAGATCAGGGCCTCTTTTGCGGTCTGCACATTGTAGAAGTCCTTCAGATCCTTCAGCTTCAGGACGGAGGGAGGCGGAGCCATCTCTCCCTGACCGGTATCCGCATAGACTGTGGACAGGTTCAGGATATTCAAAAGTTCTGACGCCAAAGCAGAGGCGTCAAGCCCTTCGAAGGGCTGCCCCACATGGGTTTCCTTGCCCCGGATGTAGAAGCAGGGGAGGATCTTTCCGCCGGCTCCCGTGTAGAGGGTGACTTTGTCGTCGCCGGGGAAGAGCCTGGTCGTGAAGTCGTTGTTGACGGCTCCAATATAGGAAAGCCCCCGTTCTTTTTCCAGGTTCAAAAACAGGGGAAGGGAGGTGATGATGCCGGTGTGGGCGTTTTCTTCCACGGGGTTGAAGGAACCGAGCAGATTTCCGGAGAGTTCCTCCGGGTGCGTCGAGAAGTATTTCAGAATTTCCATGAAGACGGCATCGCCGGACTTCATGTCGACAGCCCCGCGGCCGAAGAGGAAATCACCGCTTTCCAAATCTTTCTTCACGTCGTCCGGGAGGGCAGCTTCTTTCAGGTGCTGCGCCAGGGCGTCCGGATCCGTGCAGAACTTTTCGAGATAGCCGAAGTCACCTGTGCCGACCGTGTCCGTATGTCCGTGCAGCAGCAGCGTCCGCCTGTCGGAAGGATTCTTTGTCCCCTCAACGAGGGCAATGACAGAGCCTCTGCCCAGCGTATCCCCCGGAATCGGTTGAAAGAAGAGATTTTCCGGATGCTTGTGAAAATAGGGAAGGTCTTCGAACCAGGAATGGATGGTCTTTGAAATTTCCGCTTCCCCTGCCGTTCCGTTGACGCTTCTGATGCGGACAAGCGTCTTGGTCAGTTCCAGAATGTCCGTAAGCATTTCCTTCTCCTTGCAGTTCCGGCAGGAGAGTTCATTCTCCTGCTTCTTGCGAAAAAAAGAGGCCTGTGCTGAAACACGGGCCCCCATTGGCAGTTGAAACCATATGCATTGGCGGAGACAGGGGAAAAGTTCCTGCCGTCCACCAAATATGTATACATTCTTAACACCACAATCGGTATATGTCAAGAAATATTTGAAAGAAATGAAGAAAATGTATACAAAACATGAATGCTTCCTTCATCCGTTTGCTGCGGCAGGTAAAGATCAGGGGAATTTTTCAAAAAAACATGCGGTTGTTTACGAAGTTGATGTGGTTTACGAGGGCCAGCTTTGCAAAATCGGTTTTTCCCTCTTTCAGGTAGGTCAGAATTTCGCCGTGCTCCCTGATGGCGTCCGGGACGTTGAAGCGCAGGGTGTCGGACAGAACGTTGCAGCGGACCATGGCAGCGTTTAGAGACCGTATGTCATTCTTCAGTACGTCGTTGTCGGAAAGTTCCGCGATGGCGCAGTGGAAATCGCAGTCGAGCTTGGCGTAGGTGATGAGGCCGGATTTCTCGGAAATATCGACCTTTTTCTGCGCCTTGTAGATTGTCTCGATATTTTTGATGAAGGCGGGGATGAGGTTCGGCCCGTCCAGAGCCAGAGGCTCAAGCGCCAGGCGGACGGCTGTGATGTCTTCAACCTCCTTCACGGTTGTCTGTGCCACATAGATATGGCCGGTGGCGTCTTCGGAAACTATTTTTTCGTAAACGAGGCGGGTGAGGGCGGCCCGGATAGGCGTCCGGCTGATGGAAAGCTTTTCGGAGAGCTGCTTTTCCGTCAGCATGCTTCCGGGTTCATAGCGGAGGGTGAGGATGTCTTCCTTGATCTTTCTGTAGGCTGTCTGTTCCAGGGTTTCCGTCTTTTTCTCTTTTTCTGCCATGATTTTCCCTCCGTTTCTTTCCGCTTCTGCTGCGGAAGGCTTTCCTCCCCGGTGATCAATAGGGCAGATATTGGAATTGATTTCTGCAAGAATTTCTAACAATGCCCTGTAGTATAGCCCGATTTTTGGAAAATGTATACTAAAATCTAAAAAAATAACAATTATTCTTGACTCTACTATGCAAACGTGCTAAAAGGTATACATAAATCGAACAGACGAGAGAAACGCCAAAGGGGGCCGTCAGGACGCAAAGTCCTGCCGCCCCCTTTCCTCTTATCTGGAGCCGGATGGGCAGCAGAAAAATACCTCTGCCGGCATTCGATGAGGGAAGAAGAAAGAAGTTTAGGAGGAAAAATCATGAAAAAAAGACTGGTAGCACTTGCGCTTGCCGCCATGACCGCCTTTTCCATGGCAGCTTGCGGCTCATCCACTTCCGGCAGCTCTTCTGATACGGCTTCCGGTGAACAGGCAGCGTCTTCCGATACAGCATCTTCCGATTCTTCGGCTTCCGGCCGGACGCTGGATGAGATCAAGAAGGACGGCAAGATCATCATGGTGACGAATGCCGAATTCGAGCCCTTTGAATACAAGGACGGCGACGACATCGTCGGAATCGATGTCGACATCGCCAATGCCATTGCGGATGAATTGGGCGTCAAGCTGGAGATTCAGGATATCGCCTTCGCATCCTGCATCCCTGCCCTGCAGGCCGGCAAGGCCGACTTCATCGCAGCCGGCATGTCCATCACGGAAGAACGGAAGAAGAACGTCGACTTCACGGACAATTACTTCAACGCTTCCCAGGCCATCATCGTTCCCGTGGATTCCGATATTGCAGGCCGCGCAGATCTTGCCGGAAAGACCGTCGGCGTCCAGACAGGTACTACCGGCGACTCCTACTGCACAAACGAGGATGGTTCCTCCGATGTCCAGGTCGGCGAGGTAAAGCGGTATGAGAAGGCCGTTGATGCCGCCCAGGATGTCATTGCCGGCCGTATCGATGCCGAAGTCATTGACAACTTCGTTGCGGACAAGCTCGTAGAGAAGAATCCCGACAAGATCAAGAAGCTGGATGAAGCCCTGACGGAAGAGCAGTACGCCATGGCTCTGCCCAAGGGATCTGAACTCACTGACAAGTTCAATGAGATCCTGAAAGATCTGCAGGATTCCGGCAAACTCGACGAGATCGAGAGCAAGTATCTGTCTGCAGAGTGATGCAGTCCAAGCTTTCCTGCCGAAGCAGGAAGGAAGCATCCTTGAGTTTGGCTCATAAATATTTTTTGTGGGACATGTCCCGGTGCGCCTCCAAAAGCGAACCGGGATTTTCTTTTATTTTTTTTCTAATAAAAATCTCTCCGGTGGCTGTTCCCGGAGCGAAACAACATTTTCAGGAGAATTCCAAATGAACAGATCATTTTCCGACCGCATGTACTATGCCCTGATCTACAAGGACAGGTGGCACTACATCACAGGCGGACTCGAGTACACGATCATCATTACGGTATGCGCCCTGATCATCGGTCTGATCCTCGGCTCCCTCTCCGCCATCGTGAAGGTATCCTACCCGAACAACAAAAAGAACCCGGGGCTTTGGATTTTGAACTTCATCGTGAATATCTATCTCACGGTCATCCGGGGAACCCCTACCGTCGTCCAGCTGATGATCATGTATTTCATCATCTGGCAGTCCGGCACTTCCCTGCAGGTCGCTATTGCCGCTTTCGGCATCAACTCCGGCGCCTATCTCGCAGAGGTTCTCCGGTCCGGCATTCAGTCTGTTGACCGGGGACAGATGGAAGCCGGGCGGTCTCTCGGTCTTTCCTACGGAATGACCATGCGGAAAATTATTCTCCCCCAGGCTTTCAAAAATGTGGCGCCGGCGATCTTCAACGAATTCATTACGCTGCTGAAGGAGACGTCCGTTGCCGGATACGTCGGTATTCAGGAACTGACCAAGGGCGGCGATATCATCCGATCCATTACCTATGACGCCTTTCCGCCGCTCCTGATTGTGGCTCTGATCTACCTCGTCATTGTCATCGGTCTGACGCAGATTCTGCGCGTCATTGAAGGGAGGCTGGCTCAAAGTGATCTCCGTTAAAGGCTTACGAAAGACCTTCCACAATGCGCGTGGCAGCGTGGAAGTACTTAAAGGGATCGATGCGGAAATTGCGGACGGAGAGAAGGTTGTCATTATCGGTCCCTCGGGTTCCGGCAAATCCACCTTTCTCCGCTGCATGAACCTGCTTGAAACCCCGACCGAAGGCCGGATCATCTTCGACGGACAGGACATCACTGCCCGGGGAGTGAGCATCGACAAGGTTCGCATGCAGATGGGAATGGTCTTTCAGCAGTTCAACCTTTTTCCTCATATGACCGTGGAAGACAATATCACCATGGCGCCGGTCATGCTCAAAAAGCAGCCGAAGGAAGAGGCCGTGGAAAAGGCCCATGCCCTCCTGAAGATGGTCGGTCTTGAAGACAAGGCGATGTCCTTCCCCAAGCAGCTTTCCGGCGGTCAGCAGCAGCGGGTAGCTATTGTCCGGGCCCTGGCGATGGATCCGAAGATGATGCTTTTCGACGAGCCGACGAGCGCCCTCGATCCTGAAATGGTCGGCGAGGTATTGCACGTCATGGAACGCCTGGCAGAGGACGGGATGACTATGGCGGTTGTCACCCATGAGATGAGTTTTGCCAAACAGGTGGCAAACCGTGTCCTCTTCGTTGATGACGGGCAGATCCTGGAGGAAAATACGCCGGATGCCTTCTTCAGCAATCCGCAGAATCCGCGGGCGCAGGACTTCCTCAGCAAGATCCTGGAAGCGTGACTTGAAAAGAACAGGAGATTTGAAATGAGCTATTTTTTTCTTGATGGCTATGAAAACATGGAAACCTATAATCCCGGCGAGCAGCCCCACGACCGGCCTTATATCAAGCTGAATGCAAATGAGTCGTCCTATCCGCCGTCGCCGGCTGTCACCGAGGCGATATCCTCGGTTGAGATCAACAATATGGCCTATTATGAGGACCCCTACAATACGAAGCTCCGGGAGACCATCGGTGCCGTATACGGCTTTCCGAAGGAGCAGATCTTCGTGGGCAACGGGGCGGACGAGGTCATCGCTTTCATTATGATGAGCTTTTTCCGTGAAGGCTTTGCTATCGCTTCCAATGACGTCACCTATGACTTCTACCGGACCTACGCCCAGACCTTCCACCTCGATTACAAAAAGATCCCGGTGAAGGAGGATTTCACGACGGATGTCGATGCCTTCGTGAACTGCGGCTGCGATGTCATCCTGGCAAATCCCAATAACCCGACGGGCAAGGCCATCCCTATGTCCGACGTCGAGCGGATCGTGGCGAAGGATCCGAAGCGCCTCGTCATCGTGGACGAAGCCTATGTGGATTTCGGCGGGGAGTCCTGCCTGCCCCTCGTGGACAAGTATCCGAACATCATCGTTGTCCAGACCTATTCGAAGTCGCGGAATATGGCCGGCGCCCGGATCGGCTTCGGCATTGCGAACAAGGACATCATTGACGATATGCGAAACGTCAAGTTCTGCGTGTCACCTTTTAACCTGAACTCGCTCTCCCAGGCCATCGGGATCGCGGCCATCCAGGATGAAAAATATTATTCTGACTGTATAGAAAAGGTCATCGGGTCCCGCCGTTACTTCGAGACGGAGCTCATCCGCATGGGCTTTTCCATCGTGCCGACGGTTACGAACTTCGTCCTTTTCAAGGCAGCGCCGCTGATTCCGGCAGACCTCATGACGCAGAAGCTGAAGGAACACGGCATTCTTGTCCGCTACTTCGGCTTTGAACCCCGGATGCGGGACTATGTCCGTGTGACGATCGGGAAGCAGGCGGAGATGGAACTTGTCGTCCGCAATATGAAGGAAATCCTTGAGGAGTTCCGTGAAGAAAAAGCGGCTGCCATAGAACGGAGGGCAGCCAGTTAAGGCGGAGGAAAAATAATTATGGCAACGCTGCAGATGTATATGGACCAGAGCAGGATAGAAAACACCTTTGAGGATGAGGTATATGGCGAGGTCTGGGGACGGGATACCTGGATCGACAATGCTGTCGGGAAGATTGAAAAGATTATCGTCCACCGCCCCGGCGAAGAGCTTCTGGCCATGAAGGACGCTGTATATGAAGAGGAGGCAGGCTCCCTGATTCTGAAGGACGGACGTGGCCGCATCCGGTCCTATTGGAAGGGGGATACTTTTCCGGATATCTCCCTCATGCAGGAACAGCATGATGCGATGACGGATGCCCTCCGGAAGGAAGGCATAGAGGTCATCAATCAGGACGATCCGAAGCACGAGTGGCCCAATATGACCTTCGCCCGGGACTTTGCGGAGATGACGCCGAAGGGGGCCGTTCTTTCCCGTTATTCCATGTACTTCCACCAGGGGGAAACGCCCATCGGGCAGAAGACCATGGCCGATCTCGGTGTTCCCATCATCGGTGCCATTCAGGGAAAGGGCACCATGGAAGGCGGCTCTTTCTGCCAGCTCGATTCCCATACGGCCGTTGTCGGCCGGTCCGTCCGAATCAATGATGAAGGAATTGAGCAGATGCGGTCCCTGCTGAAGAACCAGGGGATTGAACTCATCGTCATCGACATGCCGGCCTTCTATATCCATCTGGACGAGGCCTTCGTGCCCGTTGATACGGACAAATGTTTGGTGTCGACCTTCATCCTTCCCTTCTGGTTCCTCGACCTCCTGAAAAAAATGGGATACAAAATCATCGAGACGGACAGGGATGATCCCTTCCTGACGAACAACTGCCTCTGCCTCGAACCCGGCAAGGTCCTTTTCTCCGCCCGGGGGAAGAATACGATCCGAAATCTCGAGAAAGCCGGCGTGGAAGTCGTTCCGGTGGATATATCCGAGATCAACAAGCTGGGCGGTGGCATTCACTGTTCGACGCTTCCGATTGTCCGGGAGAGAATCTGAGAAAGTAAAGCCAGGTAAAAGAAAATTAAACATTACTAATATTATTTTACATTCCTAAGCGGAGACCGCATTTGCGCGGCCTCCGCTTTTTCTATTCCACAAAGATTTTACATAGATTTTATATCCGCCTGGTAGGAGACTTTACATTCCTCGTGTATGCTACATATCGACCGCGGGGAAAGAAGAAAGTAATGCGCACGGACGTCTCCCTTCGGCACAAACGTTCCGTAAACGCGCGGAAAGCCTTTTAAAAGCCTTCCGAAGAAGAAAAGTACAGGAGAAGAATGATGAAGAAAAACAAACTTGAAAGAATTGCTTCTGTCCTGCTGGCAGGCGTTCTTGCTGTAGGCGTTACAGCCTGCGGAAGCACCGCATCAAGTGACAGCACAGGCGCTGACGGCAGCACAGACTCCGCAAAGACAGACTCCGCAAGCGCTGATGCCGGAAAGGATCTCTCCGGTTCCATTTCCCTCGCAGGCTCCACATCGATGGAGAAGCTTTGCGAGGCCATGATGGAAGGCTTCAAGGAGAAGTATCCGAACGTTACGGTTACAACGGAATATACAGGTTCCGGCGCCGGCATCGAGTCCCTGACGGCAGGCCAGGTGGACATCGGTGATGCTTCCAGAAAGCTTCACGACGATGAGAAGGCCAACGGCATTGTTGAAAATATCGTTGCCATCGACGGCATCGCAGTCATCGTTGACAAGGACAATGCCGTAAAGGATCTCAAGAAGGATGACCTGGCAAAGATCTACACCGGTGAGATTTCAAACTGGAAGGATCTCGGCGGCTCGGATGAATCCATCGTCGTAATCGGCCGTGAGTCCGGTTCCGGAACCCGGGATGCCTTTGAGGAGCTCGTTGATGTCAAGGATAAGTGCAAATATGCCCAGGAGCTTGACTCCACCGGCGGCGTTCTGGCAAAGGTAGCGGCTACTCCCGGTTCCATCGGCTACATCTCCCTCGACGCTCTCGATGATACCGTAAACGGCGTTTCCCTTGACGGGGCAGAGCCCACGGAAGAGAACATCCTTGCAGGAAAATATGCCCTGCAGCGTCCCTTCGTAATGGCTACCAAGGGCGAGATTTCCGAGCAGAACGATCTCGTAAAGACCTGGTTTGAATATGTTCAGTCTGACGAGGGTCAGGAAATCGTAAAGGGTGCCGGCCTCATTGTTCCCCAGAACTGATCAGGGCTCCGCATCAGATGATCTGAGTTGCAACGGTTCCGGAGCAGGAAACTGCCCCGGAGCCTTTTGTTCTGTCTGCGAAAGTTTTCCCTGAAAGGGGTGAACCTTTCGCCGCCCGGTTCAATCGCAAGCATTCTTTACCGGAGGATCCATTTTGAAGTGGCACGATATAAAAGAACTCATCGCAAAGATAATATTTCTGATCTGCGGCCTGCTGGCAATTGTTGCCGTTCTCGTCATCACGGGCTATATGATTGCAAAGGGCATTCCGGCCATATCCAAGGTTGGCTTTTCGGATCTGATTTTTGGAACGGTATGGAAACCGACCGCTGACAATCCGAGCTACGGCATTCTTTACATCATTCTTTCGTCTATTGTGGCGACGTTCGGGGCTGTGCTGATCGGGGTGCCGATTGCCCTCCTGACGGCGGTCTTCCTGACGGATTATACAAGCGGGAACAAGACGACACGGAATGTTTCAAAACTCCTCCAGTCGGCAGTTGAGCTCCTGGCGGCCATTCCGTCCGTCATCTACGGTCTCATCGGCATGATGGTCTTAAACCCGATCATGTTTGATCTGGAGAAAAAAATCTATGCCGGGAATCCGAACCATCAGTTTACGGGCGGCGCAAACTTACTTTCAGCGATCATTGTCCTTGCCGTCATGATTCTGCCGACTGTCATCAATGTCAGCGTTTCATCCATCAAGGCGGTTCCTGACCATATGCGGGCAGCTTCTCTGGCCCTCGGAGCGACGAAGCTGCAGACGATTTTCAAGGTCGTCATTCCGGCGGCCAAGTCCGGCATCATGACGGGGGTGGTTCTCGGTATCGGCCGGGCCCTGGGCGAAGCCATGGCCATCAACATGGTGGCCGGCGGTTCCGTCAACCCTCCTTTCTCATTCAACTCCGTCAGGACGCTGACCACCCAGCTGGTATCCGAGATGAGCTATGCCTCCGGCCTGCACCGGCAGGTACTCTTCACGGTCGGCCTTGTACTTTACATTTTCATTGTCGTCATCAATCTTATCCTGATGCGGATCAAGAAGAAAGGACTCGAGAATGGCTAAGAGAAAATTCCGTCCCGGAGAACTTCTTCTGCATATTCTGATTCTGGCCTGCAGCATTTTTTCCGTGGTACTGCTGGTAACCATTATCGTATTCGTGTTTGCCAAGGGCCTGCATGCGGTCAACTGGGAATTCCTGACGACCGTTACCTCAGTCCGGAAGGGGACTGTCGGCATTGCCGGAAATATTGTAAATACCCTGATCATCATTATTCTGACCCTGCTCATCGTAACGCCTCTCGGAATCGGGGCGGCCATCTACCTGAACGAGTATGCGAAGCCCGGAAAGCTCGTCAATACCATCGAGTTCATGACAGAGGTCCTCTCCGGAATTCCGTCCATAATCTTCGGCCTTTTCGGCATGATGTTCTTCGGACAGACGCTGGGTCTCGGCTACAGTCTTCTGACCGGTTCCCTGACTCTGATCATCATGGTCTTCCCCCTCATTACGAGAAACACCCAGGAGGCCCTGAAGACCGTACCCGACAGCTTCCGTCAGGGGTCCATTGCCCTGGGGGCAGGCAAGTGGTACATGATCCGTACCATCCTGATACCCTCGGCCATGCCCGGCATTATCACCGGTGTCATTCTGGCCATCGGCCGTATCGTCGGTGAGTCGGCGGCCCTTATTTTCACGGCCGGGTCTGCCAAGTATCTGCCGAAGAGCTTCCTCGACATCTTCCGGAAGATCATGGATTCCGGCGGAACCCTGACCGTCAAGCTGTACCTGTCCGCGACAAGTGAAGGCGATTTTGATACGGCCTTTGGTACAGCGGTCGTCCTGATCATTATCGTTCTGATCATCAATATTCTGACGAAGGTTCTGACCAGAAAATTCGATCCCAGCAGACAAGGAAGGTAATCCCAAGATGAGTACAAATGAAGTGACAGAGCAGAAGAAAGCAAATGCTCCGGAGGGGCCGGCGAAGATTTCCGTTAAAAATCTGAATCTCTTCTACGGCGAAAATCACGCCCTGAAGGACGTGAACATGGAGATCTATCCGCACCGGATTACGGCCTTCATCGGTCCGTCCGGCTGCGGTAAGTCGACGTTCCTGAAAACCCTGAACCGCATGAACGACCTCGTGGAGAGCGTGCGGATCACGGGTGATGTCCGCCTGGACGGGCAGGATATCTATGACAAATCCATGGATGTCATCAGTCTCCGCAAGCGGGTGGGCATGGTCTTTCAGCAGCCCAACCCCTTTCCCAAGTCCATCTATGACAATGTGGCCTACGGCCCCCGGGTCAATGGCATCAAGAACAAGAGCCAGCTCGACGAAATCGTGGAGCGGTCCTTAAAGCAGGCGGCCATCTGGGACGAGCTCAAGGACCAGCTGAATAAGTCAGCCCTCGGCCTTTCCGGTGGTCAGCAGCAGCGGCTCTGCATTGCACGGACCCTGGCTGTCGAGCCGGAGGTCATCCTGATGGATGAGCCGACAAGTGCTCTGGATCCGATATCGACGTCGAAGATCGAGGATCTGGCTCAGGAACTCAAGGACAAATATACAATTGTCATCGTCACCCACAATATGCAGCAGGCCATCCGAATTTCGGATTATACGGCTTTTTTCCTCCTGGGTGAGATGGTCGAGTACGGCACATCCGAGGAGATCTTTTCCTCGCCGAAGGATCCGAGAACAGAACGGTATATCACAGGGAGGTTCGGTTAATGAGAACAGTATACGAAGAAGAACTGGCCCAGCTCAATTCAGGCCTTACGGCCATGGGCGAGCAGTGTGTCAAGGCCATACAGGAAGCCATCGACTACCTGCTGACACAGACCGTAGACAGGGAAGAGGATATTGCAAAGGTCGTCAACGACATCATTCAGCAGGAGCGGGACATAGAAAATCTTTGCCTGAAAATCTTCCTGCGGCAGCAGCCCGTCGCCGCAGATCTCCGTGTCGTTTCCGCTGCAGCAAAGCTCGTTTCCGACCTTGAGCGGATCGGCAACAATGCGGATGACATTGCGGAAATCGTGGGCAAGCATAATGTAAAGCCCGAGATGGTAGAGAATTCAGACCTTCTGCCTATGGCCCGCGCAGCAGAGGACATGCTGAGCAGGGCAGTGAACTCCTTCGTCAAGCAGGACGAGGACCTGGCCCGCATGGTCATTGACGGTGATGACGTCGTGGATGATTACTTTGACAAGGTAAAGCTTGGCCTGGTCAAGTACTTCGATTCCGATGAGCAGGAGAATATCGATGGGGTCCTTGACTATTTCATGATCGCCAAGTATTTCGAGCGCATTGCCGACCACTGTGTCAACATCGCCCAGTGGGTGGTCTTCATCGTGACCGGAGAGCTCGAAGGGCATACGAACTGAAAATTTGTCGGCAGGAGAAATTCGAAAGGATCGGGAAGGGGACAGATTTTCCAATGAAGTTCCGGAATCCAGGTAAAAGAAGCTTTTGACAAAGAGCCCGCGGGGCGGCGACAGCCGC
>OMTX01000027.1 GCA_900314085.1 uncultured Lachnospiraceae bacterium
CAATCACGGGAACCAGCCAGACCAGCATTCGGGAACGGATACTCTTAAACCCCATTGTCCTCACTCCTTTTTGAAATCCCGAAAAAGTTTTCTCTCCTGGGGCAGCCGGGAACAGGCTTCCTCCAGGCGTCTTCAAAAAAAGGCCGGCAGAGAAAATACTGTCGGCCTCTTTGTCCCGGTAAAATCCTACCCCTCAGTATAAACGGCAGGATACTTGAATTCAATTAAAAATTTGTAAAGTTTATGTATTGAAAAGTGACTTGATCGCCACGCAGGGCTCGCTGCTTCGCAGCTCCCACCTTGCCTCCTAATCGACCGCTCCTGTGATCAGAATTCAGGCTCAATCAGGCCATAGGTATTAGCCTTCTTGCGTTTGTAGACGACATTGACCTCGTCTGTCTCCGCATTGCGGAAGACAAAGAAGCTGTGGCCGAGAAGCTCCATCTCGATGCAGGCGTCCTCCGGATACATGGGCTTTAAGCCGAAGTGCTTGGTCCGGGTGATGCGGATATCGCCGGATACAATGTCGGCATCGTCCTCCTCAGGCTCGTTCCCGCTATCCATGAATTCGCTGCTGAAGTAAGCAACGTCGTCTTCATCGCGGGGGCCGTTCTGAGCCTTGTCGATGATCCGCGTCCGGTAGCGGCGGAGCTGGCGCTCAATGACTTCCTCGACTTCATTGATGCTCGTGTACATATCGTCGGAAGATTCCTCGGCCCGGATGGTGTGTCCCTTGACCGGAATCGTAACCTCGATTTTCTGCATGTCATGCTCGACGGAGAGGGTGACAACAGCCCTCGTATCCGGCGTGAAAAAGCGGTCGAGCTTTGAAAGCTTTGCCGTAACGGCCTCCTTGAGTCCGTCCGTCAGTTCAATGCCGCGTCCTGTAATCGATAATTTCATAGTCCGTTCCTCCTTTCAGCTGCGCCGCGCCTCAAATATGGTATGATAGGTCACGTCAGCTGCCGGATCTTTCCGTCAGCGAAGCGGGTTTTCGTCTCCCGTTCCCGGAGCATTCCGCCGGGGAAGCGGGGCTTTCGTCTTCCGTTCCCGGAGCGGTCTGAACCGGCGTCCTACATGCGCGCCACAGGTTGCAGAGATTTCATCGGCTGCCTCCCGGACTGAAAAAAGGAATGCAGCCGGTGCGGCGGGATTATCCCCGCCCGGTTACTGTTTAGTAAATTATAACATTTCACCCTGTAAAAAGGAAAAACTTTTTATGAAAAATGACAAAAATAATATAAAAGACCCGGCTGCTGCGAATCGCGAGTCATATGTGCAGCAGGAAAGCCTTGACGCAGTGAAAAGCCGCCCGGAAAATCTGAACAGCACTGTCATCGTCACCGGGGCGTCCCGCGGAATCGGGCGGGCGGCGGCGCTGACGCTTGCCGATGGCTGCCGCGGGACTGCGCCCCGGCTGTTGAATGCAGAAAACGTTTTGCCTGAAAATGCAGAGAATCAACCGGTCCGCGCCATCGCCATCTGCGCTGACCGCGACAGAGAAGGGCTCGAAGAAACCGCCGGGCTCATACGGCAGAAGAATCCGGATTGCCGTGTATTTTCCTATCTCGGCGATGTCGCAGATGAAGCCTTTGTAAACCATATGGTTTCCGATTTTGAGAAAAAAACCGGCAGGCCCGTTTATGTCCTCGTAAACAACGCCGGCATCTCCATCGTCGGCCTCGTGCAGGATCTCTCCCTTTCAGACTGGCACCGCATCATGGACGTAAACCTGACAAGCGTCTTTCTCCTGAGCCGGGCCGTCATCCCCGGAATGGTGCATGCGAAAGCCGGACACATCATCAATATCTCATCCATGTGGGGCCGGGCCGGCGCCTCGTGCGAAGCCGCCTACTCCGCGACGAAGGGCGGCGTCATCGCCTTCACGCAGGCGCTCGCGAAGGAGCTCGCGCCGTCCGGCATCTCCGTCAACGCCATAGCCCCCGGCTGCGTTGACACGGCCATGAACGGCCACCTCTCTGCAGGGGAGAAGGCCGCTCTCGCAGAAGAAATCCCCGCCGGCCGCTTTGCCTCACCGGAGGAAATCGCAGCCATTATTGCGGCGGTCGCCCAGGCTCCCGCCTACATGACCGGCCAGGTCGTCGGCGTCGACGGGGGATATATCTGAAGGCCAGGGCTCTCAAATAGGGGACAAATGCAAAATTCCCGGCTATAGTTCCACTTTCCCGCCCCCGCGGAGCGGAGATGCTTCTCCCATAGGGGACAAATGCAAAACTCCCGGCTATAGTTCCACTTTCCCGCCCCCACGGAGTAAACAAGCTTCTCCCATAGGGGACAAATGCAATAATCCCGCCCTATATTTCCATCCCCAAAACCGCGTGGCACGCATTGCGTGTCACGCATCCCATTATGTAGGGGACAAATGCAAAACTCCTGCCAATAGTTCCATTTTGACCTGATATCTTAAAAAAAGGAGGGGCGAGAGATACGCAGCGCGTATCTCTCGCCCCTCCTTTCACTTCATCAGCTTCCTGCAGAGAGCAATCCGCTCCTCTCCTGCCTCGCCGGGCAGGGAACTCTCAAAAATCACGTGCCCATCCAGCCATGCATCGTCAATGTTTACGTACGCATTGCGTGCTATATTAGGCCCTCTTCTTTCACGCTCACTGCTTTCATCCGCGCAGCCGCCCGCGCTCTCACCTGCTGCCTGTCCGGCAGCTGACGCATCCCTCAGCAGCCCTGCATCAGACAGCAGCCGCTTCAGATTCTTTGCCGTTCCGTAGCCGCCGTCGTATACGGCGCTGTCCGACAGGGACAGCGCCCGGGCAATGGGCCCCCGCAAAAAGGGATAGTGGGTGCAGCCGAGGACAACGGCATCGACCTCTCCTGCATACTGCCCGATCAGGCTCTTCACAAAGGCGTCCGTTTCAGGCGAATCCAGATTGCCGCTCTCCGCATATTCCATCAGACCGGGGCAGCCGAGGGGGATGACGTCACACATCTCTTCATAACGCTTCAGGAGCGCATGAAACTTCTCCTCTTTGATGGTCAGCGGCGTCGCAAGGACAAGCACCCGACGGCGTTTCCCTTCCTGTCCGCTTCCGACGGCCGCGTATCGTCCCGCACACATTGCGTCCTGGCTTTTTTCAATCGACGTCCTGACAGCTTCCTGCTGCACGCCCAATGCTGCCGGCTTCAGCGCAGGCTCTATTCCCACAATGATACGGCCGGGGTAAAGAGACCGCATGACCTTCACCGCCGCCGTAGTTGCCGTATTGCAGGCAATGACAAAGGCCTTGGGGTGATAGCGCCGGTCAGCGTCGGCAACGGCAGCAAGCGTCAGCTCCCGCACCGCCTCTGTCGTCTTCATGCCATAGGGGGCGTTGGCGCTGTCTCCGAAGAAGACAAAACGCTCCTGCGGCAGCAGCCTGGCTGCCTCCCGCAGGACGGAAATGCCGCCGACACCGGAATCCATGCACCAGACGGGAGCATTCTTGTCCGGTGTGCCGCCTTTATTTTTCTCTTCAAATTCTCTGGTAATCATATACTTGAAAAATCACGTCCATCCAGGAGCCTGTCTTTTGAAAGGCACAATTTTTCAGGACTCCTCGGGCCACGCTGCATTATAGCATTATCTTCCCAAAGAAAAAACCTCCGGCCGTCCGGGCTTCCCGATTCAATTGTATTCAGCTGTCTTTTGTGCGATAATTGCCCTATGTCTGAAACAGAGCCAAATGGAAACGAATTGAAGAAGCGCCGCAGCGCCTTTCGCCGGCGGAAACCGCTCAGAAATGAATCGGACCGGGGGCACTTTGCCCATTCTTTCGTCTTTGTCAGTGTATTCCTGGCTGCCCTGTTCTGTATTCTGTTCGTTCTGGCATTCCCCAGGTTTCCCCAGATTCTGCTGGATGACCGCATTTCAACAGAACTCTATCACATAGATGGCAGCGTGGAGCGCTTTTCAAACAATATGTTTACTCCGCCCGAAAAGGGAGCCCGCCTGGTCTTCACCATCCGTCTTCCGGAAGAAGGAGAGGAAAGCATTGAAAATCCTGCGCTTTGCTTTGCCAACTACAATTCCGTCATCCATATTACATACAATGGAAAATCCATATACTCTCACGGAGACGACATGAAGAGAGGGCGGCTGACCGGCCATACCATCGTCCGCGTTGTCCTGCCGGAAAATGCATCCGGAAACGTAGTGGTGGAGATGATCCAGGGCGAACCTTATACGACTTCCTTCCTGCGGAAAGTGAAGCTCCTGCCTGCCCAGTACGCCTGGCTCTATCCCCTGTCGGATCCGGCGTCAGTCGTGGATTTTGCCCTCTTCGTCTGTGCCGTCATCGCTGCCATTTTCGTTTTCGGAATGAATATGATTCTGAGCGCCTCGAGGGATTGGAACCGCAGGCTTCGTGATATCGCCTTCACAGTCTTTTCCCTGGCGCTCATTCTCTGGGCAATGACTTACGAAGGCTGCATTTTTTTCCTGGCATCCGACCGATACTTTTTCCCGAATCTGGAATACATTTCCCTCTATATCCTTTCCATTGCATTCACCGCTTACGTCAGGCGGGGAGCATCCGGACTGGCCCGGAAAATCAGTCTCTTCTTTGAGATTGCCTGTATCGGCCTCAGTGCGCTCATTCTGATTCTTGAGATTTTTGCCCCTGCCACAAATCCGCTGACTTCCCTGCTCTTTGTCTGGACTGCCCTGGTCCTGCCGTTCGGCGTTTTTTTCTTCATCATTACTTTCCGCGACCACAGCCGGGAACACCGGTTCATGCGAATCGGCCTTGCCATTACGATTGCCGGCGGGCTTCTCGAGGTCCTTCGGATAAACGTCGAGCGGACCGGTCTTGCAACGGGAGCCCTTGCCAGAGAGATCATGCAGGTACGTATGACAGCCTATATCGTGCTGGCGCTTGAGATCACCCTGATGGCAGACAACGTCCGGCAGAGCTTCAAGGCTTTCCGGCACCAGATTGAGCTTTACCACCTGCGGGACGTTGCCCTGCGGGATACCCTCACCGGCCTGCGCAACCGGAGAGCTTTTGAAGAAGGCGAAAAGGCCCTGCTTGCGACAGATGAAACCTATACCATTGCCTTTCTGGATGCCGACGGCCTGAAAAAACAGAACGATACCTACGGACATGATGCAGGCGACGCCATGCTCCAGGCGATCGGAATGTCCATTGACAACGCCTGTGTGACGACGGGCTGCCGGAGCTACCGGATTGGCGGTGACGAATTCGTAATCACCAGCCCTTATCGCGAACGTGTCGATCGCGCGACAGACATCGTAAATCACCTGCTTGAAAGCACTTCGGATCCGGGCGGAAAGCCCTATACGGTTTCTGTCGGGATTGCAGAGCACCAATCGCCGGCAGACGGCGACGTGGACAGCCTCCTGCGAACCGCAGACGAGCTCATGTACGCCGAAAAGCAGAAGCACCACCGGACGAGATAGCAACACGACTGCCTGCAGTCACCGGAGTGGCGCCTTCCCATGCAATCCTGTACGTAAGCTGCCTTGGCCCGCAGCCAAGCAAAAACCCTCCGGCGCTTTCCGCCGGAGGGTTTTCTATCGGGCTTTTCACAAAGACCGCTTTTTCAGGAAATATGATCAGTTCAGGGCATCCTTCAGAGCCTTGCCGGCCTTGAACTTGGGTGCTGTAGAAGCCTTGATCTTGATGGCAGCGCCGGTCTGGGGATTGCGGCCTGTGCGGGCAGCGCGCTTTGCTGTCTCGAATGTGCCGAAGCCGATCAGGGTAACCTTGTCGCCCTTCTTCAGCGTCTTTGTAACGACAGCCGTGTATGCGTCGACAGCTGCAGCTGCGTCCTTCTTGGAAAGACCTGCTTCTTTTGCAATAGCTTCTACGAATTCTGCTTTGTTCATGAGTGTTTCTCCTTTGATTTTTCTGCCCCCTGTCTTGTCGGGGCTGTATTTGCCTCCGGCCTCCCCGGAAACAAAAGTCATTCTAGTACACTATCAGCCCTCCTGCAAGGAAAACCCTGTAATATCGCGGATTTTTGTGCAAACCGTCCAAGGAAGCAGGCCGAATCTTGGACGATTTCACAGAAAACAGGCTGCCCCAGCTCCATATTCAACCTGTTTTCATCCTGCTTTCCCGCAGGCTGCTCCACTTCCGTCTGTTTTCTATTTCTGCTTTGCCTTTCTTGCCTCTTCATCCTTCTTCATCTGCGACATAAAGATGTCAATGAGGTTCTGGGCAAAGGTCAGGCGGTAGAGCTGAATCATCGTCGAATCGATGAGGTCGCCAACCTTGAGGCGGAAGGTTACCTTTACCATATCCTTGTCCGGCGTCGCAAAAATATTCTCGAAAATCTTGATGGACTCGACGTCGACGGTATCCGTCTCCGGCGGGGTGATGTCGACAGCCCGGCCCAGCATGACGGAAAGCGAGGTCGCCGCATTTCCCATCATCTGGTTCATGGCCTCGGAAATGGCGGAAAGCTGCAGGTCGGAAACCTCGCCGGAAGTGTTCGTGCCGTCGCCGCCCATCATGAGATCCGTCATAGTCATGACGTCAGCAGGCTTCAGGAGAAGGATATCGCCCCCCTCAAGCCCCTTCGAATAGTTGATGTGGACAAGGATGCACTGGCGCTCGTAGTCGTCAAGGGCCTGACTGCGGTTGATGACCTCAATCTTCGGCAGGTCAATCGTCACTTTTTTGTTCTGCAGGAGGGCCGAGAGCGCCGTTGTCGACGAGCCCATGCTGATATTGGAAAGTTCCCCGAGGGCATCGATTTCTTCTGCTGTAAGTACGTCCTGTTCTGCCATAGCCGCCACCCTTTCCGCGCCACCAGGCCGCTTTATGACTAATATAAAGCCCCGCCTGTGAAATCTGTTTCACTGATGCAGTTTATTTTACCGTCGCCTGCCGGAGAAGTAAAGCACCCATGCGCGTTGCCTGCATATACACGCATTGCGTATCCATTTTCAAATATCGTACGATTCGCGCAGCCGTTTCCTTACGACGAATACTCGGATTCGACGAGGCGCTCCACCCCGTACTTCTTCCGGAGAGTCGGCTTTTCGATCTTTCCCGTGGCATTCCGGGGAACATCTGCAAATATTATTCTCTTCGGACGCTTGTAGCGGGGAAGCGTCAGGCAGAAGCGGTCCATCTCCTCTTCGTCCGCGGAAACACCGGCCTTCAGCTGAATGATAGCGCCGGTGATCTCGCCGAGACGCTTGTCCGGAAGGCCGATGACTGCGACGTCATCCACTTTCGGATGCTCCATCAGGAAGTTCTCGATCTCCACAGGGTAGATATTTTCACCGCCGGAAACGATGACGTCCTTCTTCCGGTCGACGAGGTAGTAGAAGCCGTCCGCGTCCTGCCGGGCCATGTCGCCGGTATAGAGCCACCCGTCCTTCAGGACCTCCGCCGTCGCTTCCGGGTTCTTGTAATAGCCTTCCATAATGCCGGGTCCCTTCACGCAGAGCTCCCCGACTTCACCGGGCGCCACGTCGTGTCCGTCTTCATCGCGGATTGCGCACTCCCACCGGTAGCCGGGAACGCCGATGGCGCCAACCTTCGCGATATTGTCGAGGCCGAGATGGACGCAGCCCGGTCCCGTCGATTCGGACAGGCCGTAGTTCGTGTCGTAGAGGTGGTCCGGGAAGTAGTCCTTCCAGTGACGAATCAGGGACGGCGGCACAGGCTGGGCACCGATATGCATGAGGCGCCACTGCTTGAGAGAATAATCAGAGAGCTTCACATCGCCCCTGTCCAGGGCATCGAGAATATCCTGGGCCCAGGGAACGAGCAGCCAGACAATCGTGCAATGCTCGTCGGAAACGGCTTTCAGGATGATGTCGGGCTTCGTCCCCTTCAGAAGAACCGCCCGGCTTCCCGCAAAGAGGGAACCCATCCAATGGAATTTTGCCCCCGTATGATAGAGGGGCGGGATGCAGAGGAAGCAGTCGTCTCTCGTTGTCCGGTGGTGGACAGCTTCCATCTCGGCTGCCTGGGAAAGGGACCTGTGCTTGTGCAGAATAGCCTTGGGAAAACCCGTCGTTCCTGATGAAAAATAAATGGCCGCCTCGTCCTCATCCGTCAGGGGAATGCCCGGTTCCGTCGAAGGGAAGTCGGAAACGATCTCGTAATAGGGCTCCGCAAATTCAGGGCATGTCCCGCCGACATAGATGAGCGTCCGGTTTGCACAGATCTCTTCCGCATTGATCTCAATCCGGTTCACAAACTCCGGGCCGAAGAACATGACGGTGACATCCGAAAGCTCCGCGCAGTAGGAAATCTCATTTGCCGTATAGCGGAAATTGAAGGGAACGGCAACCGCTCCCGTCTTCAGAATTCCGAAGTAGATGGGCAGCCATTCGAGGCAGTTGAACATCAGGATGGCAACCTTGTCCCCCTTCCCGATGCCCCGGGCAAGGAGCATATTCGCCACCCGGTTCGCCTTCTCATTGAAGACTGTCCAGGTGATTTCATGGCGGAAGGGATGAGAAGATGTCTGCTGGACGAGGTCGTACTCCTTATACGACATCTTCCGCGTCTCTTCCATCTCAGGATTGAGCTCCACAAGAGCAATCTCGTCCCCGTATTCCCGGGCATTTCGTATCAAAAGATCCGTTACAGGCATCTTTTCCTCCCCCTCCTGTTGTGCGTTCCTCCCGCATGTCTTCATGCGCAGGTCACAGGATATCCTTGTCTTCTGTGTGAAAATGCATTGTCAAATTCACCGGTTCCTACAGTGTACCATTTCCCGCCTGCCCGGAAAACACTTTTCTGCTTTAACGCAAAAAACCTTTTAAAAAAAACGTCTGCCTGCAAAACTTCTGCAGGCAGGCGGGAAAAATTCATTTGAACAGGGGGAGGTAATTGAAATTGAAAACCGCCGACCCGTAGGCAGCGAGTCCGATGATGAAGAGATGAACCGGGTAGAAGGCATAAAAGAAGTACTTAAGCTGCCGTCCCCGCTTGCCATTATAAAACCAGATGAAGATGAGATCGACGAAGGCGAGATACTCTATGCTTCCGCAAGTAAGTCCCAAAAGCAGGACACCGACGGCAAAGCCCAGTGTATTGCTGATACGAACCCGCATCAGGTCGTAAGCAGGCTTCTTCCGCTCCGCCAGCACATACATGACGATGATCGTGCACACCCCGCCGGCTCCGTAGTCCGTGGACAGGAACTCAGCTCCGAGGGCGCAGCCGGCCGTAGCAATGAGAATCAGCAGGAAACGAAGGAAAACATTGCTGACCGGAGGGGCCTCGCCAGCTTTTCCCCGGTCTCCGTCAACGAGCCCGATCAGGGTAATGGCGAGACCGCCGAACATAAGAGTGAAGAAGACATTCTGATAGGACGAATCGAAGAGGGTTCCGGAGAAGGCCATGTCAAAGGGGATCTCGGAAACCGCCGCAAAGATCAGCAGCCGGGCGATATACTTCCACCGGCTTTTCGTATAGTAGAAGCCCTCTGCCAGAAGGAAACAGAAGATGGGAAAGGCAATCCTGCCTATGCCACGGCCGATCTCGTAGACCGTGTACCCGTAATTCATGCCGAAATCGACGGTCACGTGGTCGATCAGCATCGTCACGATGGCGAGGATCTTCAGAAAGGCCCCGTCAAAGACTGCCTTTCCGCCGCGACTATTATTATTTTCTTCAATCATTTGTGAGGATGACCTCCCGGGGCTTTACCCGGTGCATGGCCTGAAGCACCTCGCGGTTCGGCTGGAAGAGGATGGCATACTCGGTTGCGCTGTCCTTCGCGTCCTTTGCGATCAGGCAGTAGGTGTCGCGATCGTTGTCATTGCCGCAGGCATTCAGGGTTTTCAGGCGCTTCTCCGCGTAGCTGTGAAGGGCAGGGTTTCCCTGGGGAGCGACAAGCACCAGTTCCTCCTTGAGGTCGACCGTGCGCAGATCCTTGCGGTTCTCCTTCGAGATGATCTTTGCCACATCAAAGACGCCGTTTGTCACACTGTAGTCGAAGTCGATGTCAATGGAACGATTGTAGAAATAGAAAACCACAAAGAAGGCAATCGCCACGAGCCAGCCAATCGTCATCAAGGGCGGATAGAAAAAGCTGAACAGGAGGGCGACAATCGCAAGCCCGATGAAAACATAGGCAACGGCCCGCTGGCCGGCCAACGGATGACGGGCTACGGAATCTTCTACAAATACATCTTCAAGCATAATCAAAGCCTTTCAAAAAACTGCACATTCAGTACTATCTGCTCTGTCCGCCTGCCATCTGCAGCCGGGCAGCCTGCCTCAGGTCAATTGTTTCCCATCTGGAAATTGATATCGTCCTCCGCAATCTGCAGCTCGGTAACGATGTCAGCATTCTTGCCGCAGATATTCCGCAGGGCATTGGCGAGATCCTTCCTGGCCGGTGTATAATAGTCGTTCTGCTCCACGGGCTGCACATGGGTGCCCATCTCCACAATCTCGGCATTGACCGGCTGATTGTTGAAATAGGGGACGCCCTCCTGGTAGATATTCGAGTCATTGGCATGGGACCAGGTCGAGATGACGCCGCCCTCCTTCAGAGCCGCATCGTAGGTCTCCTTCGCCCCGGCACCGCCGCCGAAGGTATAGGAAAGAAAGTCCTTTGCCAGGTCCTGCTTTTGGCAGGCAGAAGTGATATAGAGGGAAGAGCCGCCGTTCGAAGCGTAGCCCTCTTTCCCGGACAGGGTGGGGAGCGTCGTAATCGCCCACTTGCCTTCATTCTCCGGCAGCTGTTCAAGAGTTGAGAGGATCCAGTTTCCGTTCATGATACCGGCCACCTGGTCGCCCATGATGCAGTTGTCCGTGTAGTCCGGCCAGTCCTCGCAGAGAAGGAGAGCGTGACTCGCCACTGCCTCCTTCAGAACACCCATGATCTGAACCATAGCCGCATTGTTTACGAAATAGGGCCTGCCGTCCTTGAAAAGAGATGTTCCCTCCGCCTGCAGCATCATATAGGGCAGGTCATTTCCGTCCCCGTCCATGGCCAGCAGGTACTTCCCGGTTTTGTCGTAGACGTCCTTCCCGATTTTCAGCCAGTCCGCCCAGGTCACCCCGGTCACATCGTCTATCGTATAACCGGCCTTCGCAAGCAGATCCGTCCGGTAGGCAAAAACAACGGTACCGTTGTCGACAGGAAAGCCGTAGTGGGTCCCGTCAATTGTAGAAAAGGAAATCTTCTCGGCGGAGAAATCGTCCCAGTTCACATCCGCGTCATCTGCAGACACGAAGACCGCAGGATAATTCGTCACGTACTGGTGGATGTAGTGATCCTGAAAGAGGATGATGTCGGGCAGAGCGCTCACATCCCCTTTCGAACCGGCCAGGGTAACCGCGTCCTCCACGTCCGCAGACTGGGTGACATTGATGATGTTCAGCTTGAACGCCGGATCCTTCTTCTGATAGGCCGCTTCGGCCGCCTTCATGGCCGGTCCGTTGAACTGTTCTTCCCAGATATAGACGGAAAGCTCATGCTCCCCCTCTGTGGAAACGTCCACCTTTTCGGCTCCGGACGAGGTCTCCTCTTTCACTCCGGTCGAGGTGGTATCCGTCCTTCCGCAGCCCGCGAGAAGAGACAGGGCAATGACTCCCGCCAGCGCTATCGTCAATCCTTTTTTCATGTATTCCCCCAAAAATTCATGCAAGAACGAAAGCCCGAAAACGCCGGTGCTTCGCTTTTCCCTGCTGCAAAACAAAACGGCTGCCGGTTTCGCCATGTCTTTCGCAGAAAACTGCATTTTTTATATTATACTCAATTCTCCCATGCCTGCCAAATACCCTTAGGGCAGGGCAGAAAGGACCTCAGCTGTTTTTTCCTTCCCACCCCTTCTTCGCAGTGATATGGTAGCCGCGGAGAGAAATGTCCCGGTCGCCGGACTGGCGGCGCCACCGGTTCGGCGTCGTTCCCGTCACCTTGCGGAAGTTCCGGTTGAATGTGGAAAGAGTCGGAAATCCCACCTTTTCCGCAATCCCCTGGATGGGATCCTCCGTTTTTTCCAGCAGATCGCAGGCCTTTTTGATCCGGACGAAGTTCACATAGTCCAAAGGCTTCATCTGCATGATATTTTCAAAGGTTCTGCGAAAGTGGCTCTCTGACAAGGCGCAGGAAAGAGCCATGTCACTGATGTGAACATCCTCTGCATAGTGCGCATCCACATAGAACAGTGCCTTGTCTATGCTCTTCGAAAGCCCCCTGCTCTTCTTCAGGGATTCCCTCTCCTCATCCAGGCGCAGAAGCTCGATGACGACGGCACGGAGGTAGCCCTTGATGCTCTCGCTGTAATAGGGCTCCCGTGCCCGGCACTCCTCGAATATCGCCCGCACGGCTGCATCCATCCGCTCGTTGTGGACACGGCTCTTCAGGGTTCCCCTGCGGTTGATGACGCGGAGGATGTCGTCCGCGGAGAGCGGGCAGTCCGCCATTTCATTCTTCACAAACCCCTCTATGTCAATGAAGAGGTACTCCCACTTGCATACATTGCCCGGGTCGGAAATCGTCGTATGGGGAATCCTCTCCGGAATGAAGGTGAACATCTCATCCCCATAGCGGTACTCCCTGTCATCAATCAGCAGGCGCCCATGCCCGTGGTAGCAGTAGCCGATCTCTGCGTAATTATGGAAATGCTCCTGCTCCCCCAGGCCCAGACCGTATTCCTGCTCCCAGCCCTTGCCCAGCTTCGGCAGAACGTAAGAATCCGCCGGCATCGTATAATAGCGGAATTCCACTTCCGGCTTCTTCATCCTTGCAAATCTCCTTTCAAATCCCTTTTTTGCAAATCTGCTAACTATTCAGCACACAAAAATTGAAAATGCGTTTGGCGCTTGCGTCAAAAAGCATTTTCGACTTTTGTGTGGCCAGGCGGCGCAGCCGCCCGGAAGCCCTGGCAACGAGGATTTCGAAGAAATCCGAGTTTGGGCTTCTGAATAGTTAGCAAATCCAATCTTCTTAAATATAGCAGAAACCGGGCCGGAATGGTACAATCTTTCCCATGAATGACAAAATCCGAAAAGAAATCCTTTTCTACGGCCGCGTCCAGGGCGTCGGCTTCCGCTACTATGCCAAACACGGGGCCGATGCCTTCGGCCTGACCGGAAACATCGAGAACCTCTACGACGGCTCTGTCCGCATGGAAGTCCAGGGGCTGTCCGAAGACATCGACCGCCTCATCGCCTTCCTCCGGCAGCAGCGCTTCATCGAAATCGACTCCATGGACGTGAAGTCCCTGCCCCTTGAAGAAAGCGAATACAGCTTCACCGTGAAGGACTCGTGGTAAAAACGGCAGGTGGCAGAAGGCCTCTTCAAATGCGCTGCTCACCCATTTCTGTCCAAAATAAAACGAAAGGGGCCCGCCGGCAGGAAATTTCCTGCCGGCGGGCCCGCATGCGTCTAAATGAAATTTGTCACTCCACCGTGACGGACTTCGCCAGGTTCCGGGGCTTGTCCACATCGCAGCCCTTGCCGACCGCCACATAGTAGGCGAAAAGCTGCAGGGGGATGATGGCCAGGGAGTTCGCGAACCAGGGGTTCGTCCGGGGCACGTAGATGCAGTAGTCAGCGACATTTTCGATGTCGGTATTGTCCTCGTTTGTGACCGCCAGAACAAAGGCTCCCCGGGAACGGACCTCGACAATATTCGAGACGGTCTTCGGGATGAGGTCCGGCTGGGTGGCAATGGCGACAAAGGGCGTGCCCTCCTCCACGAGAGAGATGGTCCCGTGCTTCAGTTCCCCGGCCGCATAGGCTTCCGAATGATTGTAGGAAATCTCCTTCAGTTTCAGGGAGCCCTCGAGGCCGATGCAGTAGTCGATGCCCCGTCCGATGAAGAAGACGTCTTTCGCCGTGATGAAACGGGAGGCGATCTTCTGAATCCGGTCCCGATTGTTCAGGAGCATCTCAATCTGCTCCGGCAAGGTCTTCAAATCCCGGATGAAGCCCTTCATGTCCTCATCGGAAATCTGCCCCCTCACCGAGCCGAATTTCAAGGTCAAAAGGTACATGGCAGCAAGCTGGGCAGAATAAGCCTTCGTTGTAGCAACGGCAATCTCCGGGCCTGCCCACGTATACATGACGGCATCGGCGTCACGGGCAATGGAAGAGCCTACGACATTTACGATGCCAAGCGTCTTCACGCCCCGCTCCTTCGCGAGCCGCAGGGCTGCGAGCGAATCAGCTGTCTCCCCGGACTGGGAGATGATGATACATAAGTCCTTCTTCCCCAGAATAGGATTCCGATACTTGAATTCAGAAGCCAAATCCACATCGACAGGAATCCGCGTCAGGCCTTCAATGATGTAGCGGCTTGTCATGCCCACATGCCAGGCGGAACCGCAGGCAATGATATGGATGCGCTCAATATCCCGGATTTCCTCATCTGAGAGCCCCAGCTCTTCGATGTCAATCTTTCCTTCTTTGAGCCGGGGGGAGATAGTGTCACGGACAGCCTTGGGCTGCTCGTACATCTCCTTCAGCATGAAGTGGGGATAGCCACCCTTCTCTGCTGCATTCGCATCCCAGTCCACGTGGGAGAGTTCTTTCGTAATCGGATCCCCGTCGATGGAAAAGAAGGAAATGTCCGACTTCGTCAGGACCGCAATCTCTTCATTGTCAATATAATAGACATCCCTCGTGTAGGAAAGAATAGCGGGGACATCGGAAGCGATAAAAGCCGCCCCGTCTGCCTTGCCGACGACGAGTGGGCAGTCTTTGCGAACAGCGTATACCGTATCCGGGTGGTCAGCAAAGAGCATGCCGAGGGCGTAGGAACCGGTTACCCGGTGGATGACCTTCTCTATGGCCTCCAGGGCATTCCCCTGATAATAATAATCAAGGAGCTGGGCAACAACTTCAGTATCCGTGTCGGACCTGAATGTGTAGCCCTTCTTCAGGAGCTTGTCCTTCAAGGCCTGGTAGTTTTCAATGATGCCGTTGTGAACGACCGCAATCGTCCCCGCCGTATTGAGATGGGGGTGGGCATTCGTATCGTTCGGCTCCCCGTGGGTAGCCCAGCGGGTGTGGCCGATGCCGATCGTGCCGGGCATCGTCGCCCCGTCGTGAGTGAGCTCCGCCAGGGCATTCAGGCGGCCGCGCGTCTTTTCGACCGCAATCCGCTCTCCGTCAAAGACCGCCATTCCGGCAGAGTCATAGCCCCGGTATTCAAGTTTTGACAGGCCATTCAAGAGGATCGGAGCCGCCTGGCTCTCTCCCACATATCCGACAATACCGCACATGGTCTTCCTCCTTCCTGCTCTTCCCCTCTCAGCGCACAGTTGTCCCGCTCGCGTCTTCAAACGCAGGATCATACGCCGCCGCATCTTCTTCCGTCTTTCCGGTCAGCTTGATGATGCTTTCGCTGATTTCCTTTACCGTAGGCGAGCACTCATGATCCGTCTCGTTGAACAGGTACTGGTACAGCTGCTTGACATTTGATTCCACCGTGCAGGGAATGACTGCAGCGCCAATGGTCTTCGAGGGTTCGCCGGTCGTCTTCGTGAAAGGATAACCGGCCGTATCAGCAAGCGAATATTCCTTCACTGCAGATGCCAGTGCGATCAATTCAGCCGCCGTGTAGGAGGTGGAGATATCGTCAAAGGTAGCATCCACGAAATTGTTCAGTTCGATCAGATTTGCCTGCTTGACCTTTTCAAAGAGCTTCTGCAGGACAATCCGCTGACGGGCAGCCCGGCCGAAATCCATGGAAGAAGTATAGCGCAGACGGCAGTAAGCTGTTGCCTGTACCCCGTTCACATGCTGAGGGCCTGCCGTCAGATGTCCGCCTTCCCGGCCTGTCACCTTGACGACTTCGTCGATATACTCGTTGATTCCCGGATGCGTGGGGCCGGGATCAATCTCGTCGTCCGTAATTTCCAGGTCAATGCCGCCCACGGCATCAATGGCTTCCGCGACGGCATTGAAGTCGACCGCGACGAAATCGTGAATGTCCATATCCAGATTCCGGTTCAGCATATTGATGGCGCCGGTCGCGCCGCCCTTGGCATAGGCATAGTTGCATTTCCGGATCTTGCCGTTCCCGTCCACATCCGCCAGGGTATCCCTGTAGACGGACACGATACGGATTTCCTTTGTATCATTGTTGATGGAGCAGATCATGACGACATCGGAAAGGCCGCTCGAATAGTTCCCGTTCGACCGGTTGTCCAAGCCGAAGAAGGCGATATTCGTATAGCCCTTCAGCGTAATCTTCGATTCCTCGCTGATCGGGTTTTCAATCGTCTGTCCGACGTCCTGAAAGTCAATCTTCCCGAACTTCAGCATCACAAAAAGGGCAAAGAGCAGAATGACGAGAACGATGATCTCAATGATCAGAAGGATCTTCCGCCTTCTTCTCCGCTTTGCCTTTCGGGATTTCTTTGTGCTGCCTGTTTTCTTTGCCTCTTCAGCGCTCATAGCGTTTCCTCGCTTGTATTTGTGAAATATCTGATGGGAGCCGACAAGACCGAAGGAATTTCCGCTCCAACACCCCAAACCTGCAGAAGCCAAAAAACATCTGCAGGCGGGCAATTGCTATCCTTTCATTATTAACGCAATGACTTCTACACTATAGCCTGTTTTCCGTCAAAGTCAAGAATACTTTTGCCCAATGGAAGGCTGCAGAATCCCATGAATTTTCATACAAAATCCGTGAAACTTTCCGCGCTGCCGGAGGGTACACAACAGGTTTTCCGCTCATTCCAGCGTGTAATTCGAAAGCCCCATCGGCAGATTCGGATTATAATAGGGATCTCCCCGGCGGATCCGCTTCTTCCACCGGTCAAGAAGAGCGGAGTTCGAATCCCCGCTGCTTTTTAAGTCCTGATGTCCCCGGTATACTGTGACGGCCGGCTCGTACACGACTCGCCGCCCGGCTGCCGCTGCCTTCAGAAAGAAATCCGTCATGATGTCCCGACCGACCAGCTGGCCATCGAAGCCCCCGCATCGCTCATAGAATTTCCGGTCGATGAGGCAGAAGGATAGATCGACTGCCGACACATCCTGGCGAAGGCTGATCCTGCCCCCGTAGCCGGGGCCGAAAACAGACTGCCCGTGACAGGCAGGGAATGCGACACCGTTTGTGTCAAAGATATAACCGGCATTTTCGACAGAAAGCCCGCTTCCTACAAAACGGCAGCCGACAGCTGCAACGCCCGGCTGGTTCAGGCAGCCGAAAAGCCGCTCCACGGCATGGCGGGAAAGGACGCGCACATTTTTGTCCTTCAATAGCAAAAAGCTATCCCGTTTGATATCCCAGGCGCCGCCGTCATAGGTGACGCGCACGGTATCCGGCCGGCTTCCTGCCGAAACCCCGGCAGAAATTCCCAAGGCCCGCAGGGAAGCATCCACGACAGTAACTGCCTCCCGCATCTTTTTCTTTTCCGTCTCCTTCTGTTCCTTCCGCCAGGCAGCCGCCTCGCCGGGATCGTCGGGCGTCAGACCGTCATCCGGCCGTATATGGAAAAGAAGCGAGGAAATATGGGAAACTTTTGCCCGACGACCGACCGCCCGGAGCAGGAATTCCCACTCCGGGAAGAAGGAAAGCTCCGTCCGGAACTTTCCCAGGCCGACAAAAGACGACGCCCGGATGGCAAAGGCAGCCCCGATGTAATTCGTCTGGCGGAGAAGCTCGATATTGAGATCGGATTTGAAGCGGGGGTTGACACGGTCGCCCCCATCCAGTTCATCGCAGTCCGTGTAGCAGACAGCAAAGCCCTGCTCCTTTTGCGCTTCGGCGGCGATCAGGGACAAGGCATTGGATGAAAGGCGGTCATGCTGACCGTGCAGCACATAGTACTGCCCCCGTGCCGTATCGATTGCGTAATTGTAAGCCCAGGCCCTTCCGGCCGGGCGGCGGAGATGGCGGTAAATGATCCGGGGATCGTCGGGAAAAAATTCAGACACAATCCGCGAAAGATCCGTGCCCGGATTTTCATCGATGATAATGAGTTCAAAAGCCGGGTAATCCTGGGCAACGACAGACTCAATACAGTCGCGGAAATAGACGCGGTTCGTACGCGATGCATATATTATGATTGAAAACAGTATATCCACCGTTCACCGCCATTTCATTCGCATTTGTCTCCGCTCGGCCGAAAGGCAAATCATCTACATGCTGCCCTTCCCGGAAAACACCACGCCGATGGTCTTGAATATAATTTTGATATCAAGACCGACAGACCAGTTGGCGATGTATTCGGTATCGAGCGCCACGACCTCTTCGAAGTCCCTGATGTCCGACCGGCCGCTCGTCTGCCACATACCGGTGAGGCCGGGCTTGATTGCCAGACGGGCCTTGTGGTGATACTGGTAGTTCTCAAATTCCTCCTCGGTCGGCGGCCGCGTCCCGACAAGGGACATGTCCCCCTTCAGAACATTCCAGAACTGGGGAAGTTCGTCGATGGAATACTTCCTCATGAAATGACCGACCGGTATGATGCGGGGATCATTTTCCATCTTGAACATATTGCCCTGCATCTCATTCTGGGCAGCCAGAAGCGCCTGCTCCTTGTCTGCCCCAACCCGCATCGTGCGGAACTTGTAGAAGGCAAAGCGGCGGCCGTTCTTGCCGATTCGCGTCGACTTGTAAAAAACCGGTCCCGGCGACTGATGCTTGATGATGGGGGCAAAAATCAGGAAAGCGATTCCGCAGAAAAGGAGACCGACCAGACTGCCGACGATGTCGCCCAGACGCTTGATGAAGGCCTGGCGGACAGAAGCCACCTTCATGGAGGACGTCAGCACAATATAATTGGCATAACGTTCCAGGAGGTTGTTCGACAGGATCATGTTCGAATAGACGAGGCTGGTGTGAACCGTAACGCCCAGCTCGATGAGTTCTGCTGCCAGTGCCTCCGAGGACGCCCTCGTATTTCCGTCAATGAAGACCTCATCGACGACGTTCTCCCGGACATAGTTCAGAAAGTTGTCCGCATTGGAAACCACCTGCACGCCTTCGATCGTTTCTCCTGTCCTGTCCGCGTCAACGACAACAGCTCCGGTGATTTTGAAATCACTATAGCGATTGTGGGAAAGGTCGTGCAGACAGCGCTCTACATTATCATTTTCACAGACGACCAGCATCTGCGCCTTGTTGACGTCGTCGAGCTTGCGCTTTCTTATGACACGTTTCCAGCTGACACGGAATCCGTAGACGAAGACTATGGACAGGCCCAGATAGGTATAGAGCAGGGAACGGGAATAGTATTCGGACTGGCGGGTGGAATACATATAGATCAGCATCCCGGCAAAAACACCGATACAATGCGTCACTGCTGCCCGGAATTCCTGATATTTGTTCCGCCGCAGAATGCCGTTATAGGATTCGGCGAAGAATACAATGAAAATGTCCAGAAGAATGATGACTGCAGCCAGATTCTGGTAGGCATCCCCGAAAAACTGCTCGTCTGTCAGAAGAAAGGCTCCGTGAAAACGGATGGCATATGCAATTATCAGGGCGGCCAGGAGACCGACGATATCGAACAGGATAAAGTCCAGGTGCTTCACCCAGCTCCGCTTTTGACCTCTATACATACCGTTTCACCAAACAAGGCCCTGTCACAGACGGAAGCCGTTTTTCTTCATCAGCTCCCGGGAAGAATCCAGGGAGTCCCGTCCGTGCAGATTCTTGATCGGGGCAAATTCTTTTTCGCGGACGACTTCAAACGCAAGCGTATCGTTCATCATCCGGATCATGTCAACTACGAGCGTTTCGAACTTGTAGCCGTTTTCCTTTTCCGGCTGCACGAGCTTTCCGTCCGCATCCATATAGGGAATCTTCTTTTCCACCACATGAACCGGCAGCTTCCGGTCAACAATCCGCTCTAAGGCATCGACGCGGAAGAGATAGTTCAGAATCACGCCGAAAGCATAGGCAAGCTCCCCGTCCGCTGTCCTTTCCGTCTGCATCTCGGGCGTCATTTCATAATATTCAACGATGGACGGTTTCCCGTCATCCCGGCAGAGAACGCCAAGCTTCTCGTCGGGAGAGTTCTTCCGGATGACCTTGCTTCCACTCTCCGCGCCGGACAGAATCGTAGCTCCGACAAAGACCGGATCGCAGATCTGCTGCAGGGGATTGTCAACGGCAAAAATATTGATCCACTCAATTCCGCTCCGATGGATTTCCGTCAGGAAGCCTGCTTTTTTCAGCGACGCAAACCAGCCGCCGTTTCCGTTCGGGGAAGTGGCGAGCCGACCGGGGCCTTCCAGCAGAAGCTTCCCATCGTAATCGACCGCTGCTGCCATCTGCTGCACAAAGAAATGTACCCGATCCTCCGGATAGCCGAAAAAGAGATGTTCTTTGAAAAAGGCGCGCGTATCGGCATCGTTTTTTTCCGATGTCATGATGTAAAGGGGAATGACTGTCCCGCAGGAATCCGCCACCCGTTTCAGATTGTTCACAAGGCACTCGAAAAGGTAGAGCGTCCGGTTTTCCCCGACATTGAGTTCTCCCTTGGGGCGGTCAAGTCCGAGCCGCGTGCCCATGCCGCCGGCCAACAGGAGGGCAGCCACCTTTCCTTCCGCGATTGCCTTCTTCCCGACAGCCTCGAATTCTCCGCGCCGGGAAGCAATTTCACCTGTATCGACAGCCTCCATCGGCGAAAGAAGGCCATGGGAGACGCCGCCCTGTCGGCCGGCCTCAGCCAGGACATCGAAGTCCAGGTCTCCGATCTGGGAAAGCAAACCTGCCTGCTGCTCCGCCGTCAGTCGATCAAATCCATTCAGAATGTGCACCTGCCCGTGGGCTTTGAGCAGCTTGTCCGCCTCATCATAGCTTAACACTGTGTATTCTCTCCTTTAGCCGAAGAATCCGCATCCGCGACTGTTTTTCGTACATACTGTCCAGCTCGTCCAGCTTCTTTTCCTCCGGTGTCGTCTTCTTCCGGAAGACAATGAGCTTGCTGAAGACATAGTTCAGCGTCACGACGATGAACTGGGCAAGCAGCTTCACTGTCATGTTCGGGAAATTCAAAATTTCCACGAGCACGATCAGCATGACCTCTTCTATGATCAGGGTGAGAAAGCGCGCCCCGGTAAAGGACCATAGCTGCATCAGAAAGGCAAAGAAGCCCTTCCTGTGCTTGGGGAAAACCCACCGCCTGTTTGTCAGGAAGGCAAAGAGGGTGGAAAACACCCAGGATGCCGCATTTCCCAAAGCAATCGGCCAGGCAAGCGTCTCCGTAAAAAGGGCGTACGTCGTCAGCGCCACAATGAAGGTGCCCAGGCCGAAGAGGCCGTACATCATGAGTTCCTTCATGCGGTAGTAGAGGGGAATGATCACCCGGGTTCCCCTGTACTTTCTGAAGACCGCATTGAAGATGCGGTCCATGAAATCATTGACCTCAATCACAAGGAGATCCTTACTTCATGCCCTTTTTGGCAAGGTAGTCCTGATAGGACCAGTTGACACGGTCCTTGTCGGAGAGGATGAGATCATCCGGCCCGACGCCTTCCGGGAAGGGCCACTCAACAGCAATGTCCGGATCGTTCCACATGAGGCCGCCCTCGTCGTTCGGGTGATAGAAATCCGTCACCTTGTAGCAGAATTCCGCATAATCGGAAAGCACGAGGAAGCCGTGGGCGAAGTTCTTCGGAATCAGGAACTGCTTCTTGTTCTCCGCGGAAAGACGGACGCCGAACCACTTACCGAAGGTCTTCGAGCCCTCGCGCAGGTCAACAGCTACGTCAAAAACTTCGCCGACGATGACGCGGACCAGCTTGTCCTGGGGGTAGTTGATCTGGAAATGCAGGCCCCGGAGCACGCCCTTCTTCGAAGCGCTCTGGTTGTCCTGAACGAAATCATAGTGCAGGCCGGCCTTCTCCATGTCCTGCTCATTGTATGTCTCCATGAAGTAGCCGCGCGCATCGCCGAATACCTTGGGCTCAATGACGCAGAGTCCCTCGATTCCGCCGCAGTCCTTTGTAACATTTATCTCTCCCATTGTCTTCTCCTGTCTATCGTATCTATTCTGGCGCCCCTGCTCGGATTTCTGCGAAATCCCCGTTGCCGGGGCTGAATAGATACACATTCTGCATAATGAACTATGAATTAATTATGCAGAATGAATTATGCATTTTCTTAGAGCCCCTCGGCAACCTCCAGGATGTACTTCCCGTACTCCGTCTTCTTCAGGGCGTCGCCGAGCTTTACGAGCTGGTCGCGATCAATGAAGCCGCGCTTGTAGGCAATTTCCTCGATGCAGGAAACATAGAGCCCCTGCCGCTTCTGGAAAGTTGCCACGAAATTTGCCGCCGAAAGCAGCATATCCGGGTTTCCTGTATCGAGCCAGGCAAAGCCGCGCCCCAAGGTCTCTACATGGAGACTGCCCCGCGAGAGGTATTCATTGTTCACCGCAGTGATTTCCAGCTCACCGCGGGCGGAAGGTTTGATGGTCTTTGCAATCGCTACGACGTCATTGTCGTAGAAATAGAGGCCGGGAACCGCATAGTTTGACTTGGGCTTTTCCGGCTTTTCCTCGATGGAGATGGCCTTTCCGCTTTCATCGAATTCGACAACACCGTATTCGCGCGGATCGCGGACGTAGTAGCCGAAGATCGTCGCGCCGGGCGTCGATTCCGTGCGGGCTGCCGTATCGCGAAGAACCTTCGAAAAGCTCTGCCCGTAGAAGATATTGTCGCCAAGCACCAGGGCGCAGGCATCATTTCCGATGAACTTCTCACCGATGATGAAGGCCTCGGCAAGTCCGTTCGGTGCCTCCTGGACCGCATACTGAATATCCATGCCCAGCTGGCTGCCGTCACCGAGGAGCTCCCGGAATACGGGCAGGTCGCGGGGTGTCGATATGATCAGGACCTCCCGGATGCCGGCAAGCATCAGGGTGGAAAGAGGATAATAGATCATGGGCTTGTCGTAAACCGGCATGATCTGCTTCGAAACCGCCTTTGTCAGCGGGTACAGCCGCGTCCCGCTTCCGCCTGCGAGGATAATTCCCTTCATTGTCTTTCTCCTTTGAAAAACTGAAAATCCTGTTCAGAAAGCCCGCGTATGGATGCCGTCATCCGGCGTGAGTTCCTGTTTTGGCGCAAAAAAAGTTACACAATGCTCAGTACGAATGCAACATTATAGCAACATTCCCCGATACTTTCAAATCCACACGCGTTGCGTCACCCTCCCGGGCCGGATCAAAACTCGGCATCGGCAAGATTCAGTGCCTCCGCAATGACCTGGTCCATATTGTAATAGCGGTAGGTGCCCAGGCGGCCGCCGAAGATGACGTTCTTTTCCTCCCTGGCCTTGTCGTAGTAGCGGTCGTAAAGGTTTCCGTTCGTCTCGTCATTGACCGGATAATAGGGTTCGACGCCGGGCTTCCACTCTGAGGAATACTCCCTGGAAATGATGGTGGTCGGCGTGTCCTGGAATTCGAAATGCTTGTGTTCGATGATCCGCGTATAGGGAACCGCCGCATCCGTATAGTTCACGACCGCATTGCCCTGGAAGTCCTCCATGGGAAGCTCCTCCGTCTCGAAGCGGACCGACCGGTACTGGAGGGGACCATAGCAGTAGTCATAGTATTCGTCAATCTGCCCCGTGTAGACAAGGCGCTTGTAGGAAACTTCCGTTCCGTCACCCAAACGGTTTCCCCTTTTCCGGAACTCGAGGAAGTCCTCATTCAGCTTCACATCGCTTTCATCGAGGAGCGCCCGGGCAATCTCCGTATAGCCGCCCATCGGGATGCCCTGAAAGCGGTCATTGAAATAATTATTATCATAGATGAAACGAAGGGGCAGGCGCCTGATAATGAAGGCGGGAAGCTCACTGCAGGGACGCCCCCACTGCTTTTCGGTATACCCCTTGATCAGCTTCTCGTAGACATCCGTGCCGACGAGGGACAGAGCCTGCTCTTCGAGGTTCTTCGGGTTTTCGATATGAAGATCCCTGATCTGGGATGCGATGATGTCTTTCGCCTCCTGCGGCGTGCGGATGCCCCACATCTTTGAGAAGGTGTTCATATTGAAGGGGAGATTATAGAGCTCGTCCCTGTAGACCGCGATCGGGCTGTTGATATAATTGTTGAATTCAGCGAAATGATTGACGAACTCCCAAACTCTTTTGTCAGACGTATGAAAAATATGGGCGCCGTAGACATGGACATCGATGCCGTGCCGGGGCTCAGTGTAGGCATTCCCGGCGATATGGTTCCGCCGATCAAGAACAAGGCAGCGTTTCCCCGCCTTCGCCGCCCTATAGGCAAAGACCGCGCCGAAGAGTCCTGCGCCGACAATCAGGTAATCATAATTTTCCATATCATTCCTTTCCGTGCCTGTCATATACCCGCGGGAAATTCATAAAACAGCTTTTGCACCCGGGGACGAAATACCGCGGTTTCCCTCGATAAGCCTACTCCGCTTCCTCTGCTTCGCAGGCCTTTCCCGTGAATCCGTATCGGACAAACAGATGATAATAATACCGTGATTCGCTATCGTCAGGACGGCGGATCAGAAACGGCAGCCGGCGGGCGAAATGGCGGAGACGGGATCTCGAGAAAGCGTCTGCCCGCTCGGGATCGTCCGCCAGGATTTCGAAGAAGTAGGAAAAGAGCTTGTCCGCAAAAGTCTGCCGGCAGAAATACGCTGCATCGGAAAAACGCCTGTGTTTTTTCAGTGCCTTCAGCATATGGGAAAATCCGTCGAGTTCCGTCACCCGCCGTTCAAAGAGCGGATCGTCAGATGGCGGCAGTCCCTCCATATTCAGCTCCTGCTCCTCGTAGAGATCCATGGCACTGCCGATATTGGCCAGATAGTGGTAATAGCGGGCCGGTGCCATTCGCGCACGCTCTGCATGTATTATGTATTCGATCTGAAAGGTCCGATCCTCATTGTAGTAGAGGTCTTCCCGGAAGCGAATCTGATATTTATGAACGATATCCGCCCGGAAAATCTTGTTCCAGACATAGCCCTGGTAATTTGCCTGAAAGAAAAGGCGGCAGGCGTAGTCACCCGCAGAAAGAACCCGGGACACGGTTTCCGGCGTCTCATAAACCGGCTCGGCCGGCTCAACGCTTTCCTCAGCCCCCTGCCTTTCAGCTGCCCTGTCCTCTCCGGCCGGGCTGCCGACAAAAAGGGCTCTGTCACCGGATCTTTCCAGTCCCGGAATTTTCTCTGCATCTGCCCCATCGTAGGTATCGTAGCCGCAGGAAGCCAAATCAACGCCCTGAACAGTTTTCACCAGGTATTCGACGGTGCGGGGATCAATCCGGTCATCCCCATCGAAAAAGACGAGGTACTTTCCCCTGGCCGCCTCTATGCCGGCATTTCTGCCGGCGCTCACCCCTTCCCCTGTCCGGCCGATATACTTCGCGCCAAGATGGCGGTCCGACGGAATCCGCTTTAAGGCTTCTTCCACGGCCGTATCCGTCCCGTCGTCTTCCGCAGGACCTGCAATGATGAGCTCGATATCCGGATAAGTCTGGGCAACGATATCGCCCACTGTCCGGGCGATATAGCCTGCTCCCCCCTTGACAGGAATGATGACCGATACGAGGCCGGCGGCAAAAGTGCCGCCGGCCTCAGTCACCGGTTCCGCAGGATATGCGTTTTTTTCAGAAGCTTCTCTACTCATCTTCCGCTGTACATATCCTCATAATATTTCTGATAGGTGCCGCTCGTGACATTCTCCATCCAGTCCATATGGGCGAGGTACCACTCAACGGTCTTTTTGATGCCGACTTCAAAGGTCGTCTCCGGGAACCAGCCAATCTCGGCTTTGATCTTGTCCGGAGCGATGGCATAGCGGCGGTCATGTCCTTTTCTGTCCGTCACGAAAGTGATCAGGTCCTCGGAAACATTGGCCTTCCGGGGATCGTCATCCGGCAGAATTTCCTGCAGGGTATGTATGATGGTCTTGATGATGTCTATATTGCGGCGTTCGTTGTGACCGCCGATATTGTACTTCTGGCCGAGGGTTCCCATTTCCTGCACCATGTCAATGCCCTTGGCGTGATCGTCAACGAAGAGCCAGTCACGGATATTCCGGCCATCGCCGTATACGGGAAGCTCCTTTCCCTGCAGACAGTTGTTGATGACCAGGGGAATCAGCTTCTCCGGGAACTGGTAAGGACCGTAATTGTTCGAGGTATTCGTGATGTTCGCCGGGAAATGGTAGGTGTCAATATAGCTCTTCACGATGAAGTCGCTTGATGCCTTCGATGCCGAATACGGACTGTGGGGATCGTAAGGCGTCGTCTCGTAGAAGAAGCTCTTGCCATCATCAGGAAGAGAACCGTAGACCTCGTCCGTCGAAACATGGAGGAATTTCTTTCCTTCCGCGAAGGTACCGTCCGCCTTCTCCCAGGCCTCCTTGGCTGCGTTCAGCATCGTCGCGGTGCCAAGGACATTCGTCTCGATGAAGACCTCCGGATTTTTGATGGACCGGTCGACATGAGACTCTGCAGCGAAGTGGACAACGCGGTCGATGTCATTGTCCTTGAAAATCTTCCGAATGGCTTCCTTGTCACAGATATCCGCCTTTACGAAAGAATAATTCTCCCGGTTTTCAATATCCTTCAGATTTTCGAGATTGCCGGCATAGGTAAGCTTGTCCACATTGATGATGCGGATTTCATTGTCATATTTCCGGAACATATAGTGGATGTAGTTGCTGCCGATGAAACCGGCGCCGCCGGTCACGAGATAGGTACGCATTTTTTCCTCCTGTCAAAAACTCTTCAGATAATCATCCAGGGCGTCTTCCCACTCTTTCATGCGGAAGTCGCTCGTAAGCTTGATCATGCGATCTTCAAGGATCGAATAGTGGGGCCGGTCAGCGGAAGCCGGATTCATGGCCTTGTACTGCTCGCTCGTGACGTGATTGACCTTCGTGTGAATGCCCTTCTTCTGATAAATCAGGTCCGTGAAATCCGCCCAGTTCGTATCCCCCTCACAGGTAGCGTGGAAGATGCCGTAATTCTCGGTTGGTTCCAGGAAATGAATCATGCGGGCCAGTTCAGCTGCAGACGTCGGCGTGCCGAGCTGGTCACAGACGACGGACACCTCATCATGGGTTTCGGAAAGCTTCAGCATCGTCTTCACGAAATTGTGCCCTTCCCCGTAGAGCCAGGCCGTCCGCAAGATGAAGAAGCGCTCGGCAAAGGTTTTCACAAATTCCTCGCCGGCCAGTTTCGTCCGGCCATAAGCGGATACGGGATCCGGTGTATCCGTTTCAATCAGGGGCTTTGTGGCATTCCCGTTGAAGACGTAATCGGTTGAAATGTGAATGAGCTTTGCCCCGTATTTCTCGGAAGCGATGGCCAGGTTCCGCGGGCCAATGGCATTGGCGATGAAGGCTGCATCCTCGTCCTTTTCACAGCCATCGACATTTGTAAATGCGGCGCAGTTGATGACGACGTCCGGGCCCTCCGCGTCAAAGGCCTCGTTCAGGGCGTCCATATCGGAAATGTCGAGTTTTTTCACCCCGTCCGCTTCCATCATATCGGTACGAACGAACTCCGCACTGTCACCGTATTCCTTTACAACAGCCCGTCCGAGCTGCCCCAGGGCGCCGGTGACCAATATTTTTTCCATTATTCTGCTTCTCCTTTAAACGTAGTCTTTACTTCGCATGACCATCCGGTTCATGGCCGAGAAGAGGGCGCGGATCGTGGCCCGGGTGATATTCGAGCTGACGCCGACACCGAAGGAGACCTCCCCGCTGCGCTGGTCCTTGATTTCAATATACGCTGCCGCCTTGGCATGGGAACCGCCGGAAAGGGCATGCTCCGTGTAGTCCTCGACTGTGAAGTCAATTTCGGGAATGCACTGACGAACCGCCACCTTCGCTGCATCGACAGGGCCGTCTCCCTCGGCATCCGTGGAATAGGCCTTGCCCAGATATTTGAAATCCAGATGAACGGAAGCCGTGTCATCGCCCAGATTGTCGTTGATGTCGACATACTGGAGCTCGAAAGGATCCTTGAGGTCGAGGTACTGGGCGCGGAAGTTCTTCATAATGACCTCCGGCTTGACCTCGCCGCCCTCCTGCTCGGAAATCCGCTGGATGACATCCGCGAATTCCCGCTGCATCTTCTTCGGCAGCTTGTAGCCATAGACGGAGTCCATGACGAAGGCAACGCCGCCCTTGCCGGACTGGCTGTTGATCCGGACGACAGGCTCGTACTCTCTTCCAATGTCCGCCGGATCAATGGGCAGATAGGGAACCTGCCAGATGCCGTCGTTCCTTTCCTTCATGGCCGCCTCGCCCTTGTTGATGGCGTCCTGGTGGGAGCCGGAGAAGGCCGTAAAGACAAGCTTTCCCGCATAGGGGTGGCGCATGTCCACATCCATCTTCGTACATCGTTCGCAGATTTCGATAATCTCATTGATATTTTCGAGGTTCAGCTCAGGATCAATGCCCTGGGAGAACATATTGTAGGCGACATTCAGGATATCGATGTTTCCAGTCCGCTCCCCGTTCCCGAGCAGGGTGCCTTCCACCCGGTCCGCGCCGGCCAGCAAGGCCAGCTCCGTGCAGGCAATGCCGGTCCCCCGGTCATTGTGGGGGTGAACGGAAAGGATGATATTGTCCCGGTGGGCGAGATGTGTCGACATCCACTCAATCTGGTCCGCATAGACATTCGGGGTATTCATCTCGACCGTCGCGGGAAGATTGATAATGACCGGCTGGCCTGTCGCATTGTCCCACTCTTTGTATACGGCGTCGCAGACCTCCAGGGCATAGTCAACTTCCGTACCCGTGAAAGATTCCGGCGAATACTCGAGCTGGAGATTGCCGTGATAACCGGAAAGCCCCTTCTTCACCATGCGGGTACCGTCGATGGCAATCTGCTTGACCGCCTCCCTGTCCTTTTTGAAAACGACCTCCCGCTGCAGGGTACTGGTCGAATTGTAAATATGAAAGATGACGTTCGGAATGCCTTCGATGGCCTCGAAGGTCCGGTCAATCAGATCCTGCCGGCACTGGCAGAGAACCTGTAGGCGTACGTCATCGGGAATCATATGCTTTTCCACAAGCATACGGAGAAAATCGTACTCAATCTGGGAGGCCGCCGGGAAACCGATCTCAATCTGCTTGAATCCGAGGCGCAGAAGCAGTTCAAACATCTCCGTCTTTTCTTCGACATTCATGGGCTCAACGAGAGCCTGGTTTCCGTCCCGGAGGTCGACACTGCACCAGATGGGAGCCTTTTCTATTTCCCTGTCAGGCCAGGTGCGCTCCGGAAAAGCAAGTACGGGGTTTCTTCTGTACTTCTGCGTATTCATCACAGTTTGCTGAATCTCCTTCCTGCAGATAATAGTCGAAAATCTTCTTCCAAGCCCATTCCTTCCCGCCCTTTTACCGGACCGGGCAGCGTGGACGGCAGAATCAGTGAATCGCTTCGCCAAATCCGCTCTCGATCAGGGCGGAAATCTCCTCCATGGCTGCTTCTTCATCGTCTCCGTCGCAGACGACTTCAATCGTATCGCCGGACCGGATGCAGGCGCCAAGGATGGAAAGAATGCTCTTGGCATTGGCTTCGGAATTGTTTTCCCCGTAGCGGAAAGCCACGTGGGCGCGATAGTTCATCGCCGTTTCGCACAGTTTCCCCGCCGGCCGGATATGAAGACCGGTGGGATTTTGTATCGTGATTTTTCGGGTAATCATTATAGCACTTCTACTGTTTCATATTCGGAAAGCACAAAAGACAGCAGAGCCCGGCCTTCGCGCCTCCCCAGGCGCTTCTGCCCCTTAAGTCTTTTGTCATCAGTTTTGGGAGCCGGCATTCTGCGTCCCCGTATCCGGCGAAATCTCTACCTCCGCCGTCACCGTTCCGGCGGTCAGTCCCTCATCCAGGTTGAACTGGACATTCACCTTGTGGCTGCCTTCGGAAAGACCGCTGCAGTCAACGGAGCCCGTAATGGCATCCGCAGACATAGCTGTCAGCTTCCGCTCGAGGCCGGCAATCGTGACAGTAATGGTTTCCGTCGTGAAATGTGCCCTGCAGCCGGCAGCCACATTCGTCAGGGTAATATTTGCAGTGGGAACGGCAAACACCTTCTCCTGGTGGCTCAGCACGTCCACGGAAATCTTCACGGTACCGTCCGTGGAATTCAGGATGGAAACCCCTTCCGGCAGATAGCGGGTGATGTCTACCGTCGTTTCGAAGTCTTCCGTAATGGTAGAGAGGTCAACCACCGTCGACGGAATTGTGATATCCGTAATATCATTCAGAATTCCGCTGTCACCGAGAATAGTCACCGTGGACGGATCCGTCGTGATTTTGTCCAACTCCAGACCTTCCGCCAGCTCTCCTGTCGTTTCGACCTTGATAGCAACCGCCTTGACGCTCTGAATCTGCGCGGTAACCTGAACGGACGAAAGATTGATATCGAGGCCTGAGGTGTTGATCGGATCGCCGAAGTCATCCAGGAACTCAGGAACGACGGCTTCCGTCACATCCTTCGACATGCCGTCCACATCGACTGTCGCCGTCACGCGCTTGATTTTGTTTACCGTATTGGCGGGGCCATCCACCGTAACGATATTCGGAGCGACCGCCACAGAGGATACCGCAAAGCCATCCGCCGGCGTCCCCTTTGTATCGCCTTCAATCACAAACTTCGCCGCTGTCTTCTCCCCGATCGTAACATTGATGTAACGCGCCCGGGTGGAAAGGCTGACCTGACTGACATAGCGGTTCACGGAAATTTCAACAGGAATACGTCCCTTGTCACGGTCCAGGAAGTTCATATCCGCCGTTGCCGTAAAGTCAGCGCCTGTCAGCTTGTCCAGGATGGACCGCTTGGCAGTCGCCTGGAAAGAAACCGTGGTCTTTCCGTCCGTAACGGTATAATACTCTCCCGTGCTCTCAAGCACATCCGCATTCAGAATCTGAACAGCTGCCGTGAAGGTCTGCGTCTGCTCCGGATCATTGACGGAAACGACAAAGAACCAGAGAAAGACAGAAAATACAAGGGCGAGGATCTTGAGGCCGATATTGCGCGTCAGGAGGTTTTTCAGCTTCTTCTTCACTGTTTGCCCTCCTCTCCGGTCTCTTCAGCCGTATTCTCCGCCGCCCGCAGGCTCTTGCCTCCGTCACGGTGCTGGATGCGCGTCAGCCGCTCCGTCAGTTCTTCTTCGGACAGGTCGTGGGAAAGCTTCCCGTTTTCGGCCACGGAAATCATTCCCGTTTCCTCGGAAACCACAATGGTCAGAGAATCGGATACTTCACTGATACCGACGGCTGCCCGGTGCCGGGTGCCGAGATCCTTTGACAAGGCCAGGTCATCCGTCAGGGGCAGATAGCAGGTAGCCGCTACAACGCGGTCGCCGCGGACGATGATGGCTCCGTCATGAAGGGGGGTATTTTTTTCGAAAATATTGATGAGAAGCTGACGGGTAAGGATGGCGTCGACAGGGATGCCGGTCCGCTCGTACTCTGTCAGCTGAACTTCCTTTTCCACAACAATGAGGGCGCCGGTTTTCACACCCCCCATGTCATAGGACGCCCGGACGAGCTCCGTCACGGTCTTGTCTGAAAAACGATCGTCCCGATTCTTCCCGAAGCTCATCGTAAAGAAACTCTTCAGAAGATTCGTCCGCCCAATGGTCTCCAGGGCATGCCGGAGCTCGGGCTGAAAGACCACAACAATGGCCACAATCACGACAGACAGAAGCTTGTCACCCAGCCACAGAATCGTGGACATCTGCAGGACGCCCGCGATAATGAAGAAAATGACAATGACCAGAATACCGCGCAGCAGCATCCAGGCCCGGGTATTTTTGATCCAGACGAGGATATAGTAAAAGAAGATCGCAATGATGAGGATCTCGACCACGTCCATCGGATGGATATTGGGAACAGCGCCTTCCAGAAGGTCGGTAACCCACTCTTTGATATTTGTTACCGTATCCATTAGCGGGCTGCCCCTTTCGCCTCACTGCCGCCCGTTTCCCGGCCGGCCTTCTTCCGGTCTTCGCCCGTAATCGTCTTCACTTCATTCTTTTCGGAAGCCAGGCGGATCTTCGGAACGGCTGTCACATAGTAATAATATTCGTCATCCTCAAAGCGCAGCCGCTCCGTCCGGTGAAAATCAAAGTCCCTCACCATGTAAGACATGAAAAGGGCGGCCAGCAGGATAATGAGATTTGAAAGAATGAGAACGGGGATATCCGACCTTCTGTCGCAGAAGAGGTCGCCCGCCAGCATGATGGAAAACTCCGCGACCGTTCCGGCAACGGCCCCGATCTGCCAGCCGTAGGCAATCTCCTGATTCCGGATCAGATACGTCACGAGGAACATTGCCGCGCATGCCGCCAGAAAGCAGTAGAACATAGGGTTCATGACCATGGTCTGGGACAGAAACTGCAGCGGGGAAATGGGATTTTCTTTGTCCGTAATCAGGGCGATATTTTCCGTGACGGACTTCAGATACCAGGTAGTGATGCCACCGCAGATGACCGCCCCCGCATCACGCCCGCGCCCGAAGAGGGCCGCGAACAGCGGAAAGGCATAGGGAATATTCAGTCGATAGGCAACCGGCATCAGTACCAGAAATTCCGGGTGCTTCGACCGATAGATACCGCAGATGATATAGCAGACAATGAAGACAATGAGCCCGGTAAGGCCTGTCGACGTCGACAGGGAGAAGAGCTGCATCAGGATGAAGACCAGAAAAATCAGAGAGCCTGCCGAATAGGGAATGAAAGCGAGAAAAACGCCCATCCCTGCAGCAACGAGAGGAGATCCCGGCGCCCCCGAAAAGCCCATATAGGAGTCGACAATCATGGCCGCGGCAAACCACACAAGGCCGCGGATCAGCTTTTCCAGCCAGGACGCATGCTTCGAGAAGAACTTCCTGATTTCATTCCGAAATTTCATAAATACTGTCATGTATATGTTCCTGTTCTTCCCTGCCGTACTGGGCAAGCAGCTCGTCGTCGAGCTCCGTGAGTGCCTTAAGTTTCTCGTCCGCAGCATTGTAGCGGCGCCATGCGCTTCTGCGGACAAGCAATATGAAAAATAATAAAAAAGCGGCGTAGCCGATGAAAAAGGCCAGAAGCAGCATAAAAATCGTATTTTCCGTCAACGCATAAATGACGGAAAATATGAGTGCGCAGACAACACCCACATAGATCAGGACATAGAGCAGCGTCCCGACGAAGACGGCGATGGCACCATGGAAGGAGACATAATCCCGCCGGGCAATATTCTCCGCAGCGGCACAGTCGTCCCCTGTCTTTTCCTCCTGCATGGCCAGACGCGTCATAACGCGCAATCTGTCAACGTTCAGCATAAGCAGATCAGTTCTTCAGGAAACGCATCCGGTCGGATTCCGGTTCGCGCTTCTTCGGTGCAGGGGCTTCGGGCTTCTTGAAGGCATCCGTCAGATCGTTTGCCATGGTATTCTTGCACTTCGTGCAGAAACGGCCTGTCCGGATCGGGGCGCCGCAGTTCTCGCAATAGAGGGTTACGGGGCTGTCCTTGGAAAACTCCAGCCGTTCTTCGCGGATCCACTGGTTGATCTGCTCAATCGTCACATCATTGTCCTCGGCGATCTGGTGCAGGGAGGTCTTCGGATGTTCCCGCACGTAATCCCGGACCTTGATGAAATCCTTTTCAATCTCTTCCTTGCAGACAGGGCAAATCCGCTGCCCCCCGATGTAGTTGAACAGCCGTCCGCATCTCTTGCATGTCTTGACTTCCATATTACGCTTTCCTCCTTCTGCGTCCGTCTCCGGCACAGATATACATGCAGTACACTGCCTCTGCTCCCCCTTCGAGCAGGCAGGCACACGCTGCATCGACAGTCGTACCTGTAGTGTATATGTCGTCAACCAACAATATTCGTTTGAATTGTACCAAATTTGCCTGCATATGAAAAGCATTCTTTAAGTTCCGCCGGCGGGCGGAGTCGGAAAGTCCCTTCATGGGAGCGGTATTCACGGTACGGATCAAAAGATCATCTCTTTCCGGTATCCCCGTACTTTCGGAAAGAGCATGGGCGAAAACAGCCGCCTGATTGTATCCGCGGGCCTTTTCCTTGCCCCGGTACATGGGAACGGGAAGAATCATATCAATTCCGCAGCTCTTCAGCCACCCTCCGTAATTCCGAACAGCACAGGCGGCAAAGGCGCGGGCGTAGGAGCGTCGGTTCCCGTACTTGAAGCGGTACATGATTCCCCGCATGGGACCGTCATAGAGAAACAGGCACTTGCCCTGGACATAGAGGTGACGGCTGCCCGCCCCCGCACAGTCCTCGCAGTATTCCGCCCCCGCATCGGAAATGAGCTTTCCGCACTTTTTGCAGGAGGGCTCCGTCACCGGGATGACTTCCTTCCTGCACTTTTTGCAAAAGCCCGCCCCCTTCTCCCCTTCCGCAAGGAGAGCTCCGCAGGAGAGGCAGTGGGCAGGATACAGAATGTCAATAATTTTTCTTTGAAAACCGGCGGTTTGTGGCTTCGTCTGCATGAAAGACCTCCTGAAAAGAGGAAATGAATACGTGTATGCATTGCGTCTGTATTTGGGATGGTCAGAAAAGATGACACTCCTTGACTTTGCCCGATACGGCGGCTAAAATCAGAACGCTATGAAAAGACATTGGATGAATCGGAAAAAAGTCCTTTCCGCAGCAGCTGTCTGCGGCCTGGCAGCCGCACTCGCTCTGGGAGCTGTTTTTACAAGGCCTTCCGGAAGGAAACCGAAGGACGACGGTGAAAAAGGAGCGGAGGAAACCGCCTTTGAGTTCAAAATCGGCGTCACGCATAGTGAAAGCGACGCAGACAGTGAGCTGGCGGAAAAAGGATTTGCGGACGCCCTTTCCGACCTGCTGGCAGGCTCCGGCGAAAACGCTGTATTTACCTCCACATCCATCGACGCATCGCCCGGCGATCCTGCTGCCCTTTCTGCTGAAGTGAGCGGAAGTATTACGGCCGGCTGCGACCTGCTCTTCGTCACCGGAGATGCCGCTCTTTCTGCGGCTGCCGGGCAGACCAAAAGCCTCCCCATCGTCGCAGCAGACGTTATGGATTACCCCACCGTTCTCGGGATTTCCCCTTCCGTTTGGGATGGAAAGACACGGACAAACGTCACCGGTGTTTCATCCGCTCCGGACATGGAAGCAGTCCTCTCCCTTCTGATCGAGGCAACTCCGGATCTCCGGAACGTCGGCCTGCTGACGGCAGAGGGAGACGCAAAGGCCCTGCTTCAGAATCGGACCATGGAAGCCTATCTCGACGAAGCCGGCATTCCCTGGAAGGAATACCCCCTGCCCCTGAACGCGAATCCTGAAGCGGCAGCTGCCGCGGAAGCCGCAGGAACCCCACTTCCGACTCTCGAAAGTATGACAGCCCTCGCTGCCACGGAGTGCTCCGTCCTTTACCTGCCGGCAGACTGCTCCCTCACGGATTCGGCAGCCTCCATCGGAAATATCACAAAGTCCCTGGGCAAGCCCCTCGTTGCAGCGGACAGGACTGCCGGCGCTTCTGCCCTTGTCTGTGCCTATGAAAGCCCTTATGCGGAAGGCTACATGGCCGGCGTGATTGCGGTCCGGATTCTGAGGGACGGCTATGATCCCGGCGAACTGGACATCCTCTCTGCAGACACCGGTTTCCACAAGCTCTACGAAAAATCCTATGCGGAGGCCCTCGGCAGAGCCGCTTTCCCCAAGTCCTTCTCAGAATACAGTGATTTCTTCAGCACCTACGACTTCTCCTCCGACGTCGACCGGAAAGCGGAGATTGAAAAGAATTCCTAAAGATTCCCACTTTGCCTCAAAGGAGCCCATCTGCTGCGCCGCCCACCCATTTTCGGGAGTGTCTGTGGCAGGCGGGCTCTTTTTCTGCGCTTCTCACCCATTTCCTGAAAGCAGGAAATCCCTGAGCCCGCTGTAGCGGACAGCAGCGGTGGTATTTCCCTCCATATCGGAAAACACGGTCTTCCGCCCGATCAGAACCACACACTTCACTGCCCTGGTAACGGCAGTATAGAGAAGGTTTCTGTTCATGAGCTGCCGGGGTCCCGGAAGCATGGGGATGACAACGACCGGATACTCGGATCCCTGGGACTTGTGGATAGTGATGGCGTAGGCGAGATCGATATTCTCGAGATCCGAAAAGGGATAATCCGTCTCCCGCCCGTCATCGAAAACGACTTTCATCAGAGAGGCCTCGGGATAGATTCCCTCTATAGTTCCGATGTCCCCATTGAAAACGCCTTCTCCGCTGTCCATGACAACGCGGTTTTTTCCGAAGATCCGCCAGGGGAGCCTGTAGTCATTCTTCATCTGCATGACCTTGTCGCCGGTGCGGAAAATCCTCTCTCCATACTTCTTCTCCGCCTTGCCGGGATCCGGCGGATTCAGGCGCTCCTGCAGGACCTCGTTCAGGCGGGCGACGCCGGTCAGCCCCTTCTTGGAAGGGCACATGACCTGAATATCCGTCTGCCCGCAGCCGGCGTACTGCGCCAGCTTGCCGGAGAAAAGGGACAGAAGGGTATTGGTGACAGAATCTCCCTCCGGCCGTTCCATGAAGAAGAAGTCCCGGCTTTTGTTGTCGAGCGCCACCGGCTTTCCCTCGTTGATGAGATGGGCATTCTTCACAATGTCGCTCTCCCCTGCCTGGCGGAAGATGGTATCAAGGGAAACGGATGGAAAGACACCGGAATCGAGGAGATCCCGGAGAACATTTCCCGGACCGACGGACGGCAGCTGATCCCGGTCGCCGACCAGGATCAGGGCACACTCCTCCGGCACAGCCTTCACCAGGGAATAGAAGAGGGCCAGATCCACCATGGATGCCTCATCTATGATGACGACATCGTATTCCAGCGGGTTTTCTTCGTTCCGGGCAAAGGCAGTGACAGCCCGCCCCTCTTCCGCCGGCCGGCCTTCCACTTCCAGCAGCCGGTGGATGGTCCGAGCCGGATGCCCCGTCGCCTCCGTCATCCGCTTGGCCGCCCTCCCGGTCGGAGCAGCCAGTGCTACATCAAGCCCCTCATTCTCGAAGTAGCGGATCAGCACCTTGAGCGTCGTCGTCTTTCCGGTACCGGGCCCGCCCGTCAGGATGAAGAAGGGGCTTACGGCTGCCTCCATGACGGCCTTCCGCTGGGAGTCTCCCAGAGAAATCCCCTCCTCTTCCTCAATGGCGCGGACCTTTTCCGCTGTCTCCGCCCTGGCCTGCCTCCCGCCTTCCAGCATACTGCGCAGGCGGTCTGCCGTCCGCTTCTCCATCCGGTAGAAGACCGGGCTGTAGACGCGGTCATCTTCTGTCACGGCTTCGCCTGTCCCCGCATCGCCTGCTGCCCCTGCCCCGGCAGCGGTCATTCCCGTCTTCCCGGCTGCCCCTGCCCCGGCAGCGCCGCTTCCTGACACCAGCTCATTCCACAGGTCTTCGCTGCCGTCTCTCTCTCGCACGCTATGCGTGCAGCCATCCGTACCGTCCGCTTTCCGGTGCACGATCTTCACCCGCCGCTCCACTTCCATATTCGAAAGGACGGCGTCAAAGCTCTCCTCCGAAACGTTGATGAGATAGAGAAGATTCCGCTTCAGGATGTGCTCCGGCAGGTAGGTATGGCCTTCCCCCGCAGCATTGGAAAGAAGGTAGAGGATGCAGGAGGCAATCCGGTCCTCGGAATCCGGCGGCAGGCCGGCGAGTCCTGCGATCCGGTCCGCTGTCCGGAACCCGATGCCGTCGATTTCGTCCGCAAGCCGGTAGGGATTTTCCTTCACAATGGAGTAGATTTCCGTCCCGAAGTGATCGTAGATGCGCAGCGCCATGCGGGGCGTGATGCCGTAGCCCTGCAGGAAGACGGAAACGTCGCGGATGTCCCGCTTTTCCACCATCTGGGACCCGATGTCCTGGGCCTTCTTCAGGCTGATGCCGGAGATCTCGGCCAGGCGCTCCGGCTCTTCCTCCATGATGCGGAAGGTGTCCTTTTTGAACTTTTTCACAATCCGCCTGGCAAGCGCCGCTCCGATTCCCTTGACGCTCCCGCCGGCCAGGTAGCGCTCGATTTCAGCCGTGCTCTCCGGGCGGACAGACATATAGGAAAGGACCTTGAACTGGGTACCGTAAGTGGGGTTTTCGACAAAGAGGCCGGTGAGCTCAAGGGACTCGCCCGCCGAAAGCGTTGTAAATGTGCCGACGCAGGTGACGTCAGATCCCGCTCCCTCGTCGTCATCCGGCTGGAAAACGAGGACAGAGTAGCCGTTTTCCTCGTTCCGGAATATGATATGATCGACATAGCCGCGCAGGGTTTCTGCCCCGGCTGCTGTCTCCGATGTGTTCGCGAATTCATCCATAGGAATAATAATATAGCCCGCGCTATCCCCTTGGCAAGTGAATTTTCCATAAACCCGCAGGACGTGAAAAAGCCCGCAGACACAGCAAATACGCCATATCTGCGGGCTTTCGAATATTTTTATATTTTTGCGTCTTCCTGCTTCTCTGCCGGAAGACGCTGCATGCCTTTCATTTCGCCATATATTCGGGCTTTATATTATTTTCATGAATCACTTTCACTTCGTACCGTACTTCAGCAGGCGCCAGACATTAATGGAAGGCAGCGGGTTCCCCTTGAAGTCGAAAAAGGCCTGATTGTCCCACGAAGAGCCGCCGTAGTACTGACCGGCGTCATTGGGATCATACTCTGCCGCATAGCTCGATGCCCAGCCGGATCCGTACTTTTCCCAAAGCTTTTTGTTTTCATTTACATTGTCGCCGACCGGAATCCAGGCTCCCTCCCAGTAGAAGACACCCCTGGCTCCGGCGTCGACCGCAGCTGCAACGACGTCACGGATACAGTCCGCCTGGCCCTGGACCGTGACCGGATAGGTGTCAAGAGCCTGGTCAGCCCCAAAGGAATTCGCCGTTCCATCCCCGTCCTTCAGGGTATAGGCATAGGACGTTTCAACGACAATGGCGTCCTTGTCGTATTTCTCGCGGACGGCTTCCACACACCGCGTCATATTATTCATAGGGCCATCCCAAAAAGGATAATAGGAAAGGCCGACCGTATCGAAATCCACCCCGCCGTCAATCAGCATCTTTAAAAGGCTCATCATCCGCGTCCGGTGCTGAGTCTGGGCGTAGTGGATGACAATATTGATGTCCTTTTTGTATTTCTCCGATGCCTCGCGGACCGCGCGGCTGCCGGACTTCAGAAGCGCAATGACACTGTCCATGGACGTTTCGCCGGACATTCCATTGTTGATTTCATTTCCGATCTGAACCATTTCCACGTCGACACCCGCGTCGAGGAGTGTCTTCAGGGATTCCTTCGTGAAGTCGTAGAGAGCGTCCGCCTTCGCGCCTAAGTCCATATCCTTCCAGGCCTTTGGAACGAACTGCTTCGAAGGATCCGCCCAGAAATCAGAATAATGAAAATCGATGCAGACCTTCATCCCGTACTTCGTCGCACGCTCGCCAAGCGCCAGCGCCGTATCGATGTCACAGTTGCCGCCCCCGTAGCCGTTGCCGTCGCTGTCGTAGGGATCGTTCCAGACGCGCAGGCGGACGAAGTTTACGCCGGCCTCGGCAAAGGTCAGGAGAACGTCCTGTTCTTCCCCGTCTGCATTATAATATTTGACTCCGCTCTTCTCTTCGGAAAGAACACTCGATAAGTCCATTCCCCTGATGAAGTCGTCTGAAATGCCGTCCACTGCCTTCGCTGAAACCTCCGCTTCCTCCGGTCCCGTCGGAAGCTCTGCTGTATATTCCGGTTTGATTGTTTTTACGCAGCCTGTCAGTGAACCTGCCGCAAGAATTGCTGCCATAGCTGCGGCAGCGAATTTCTTTCCCCTCATTACTTTCCAATCCTCCTGAAAAAAAGGTTCATCCGGCGGATATGCGCCTTCACTCATTTCCGCTTTCATAATAATAATAATAGTACCGGAAGAATGTGCATATTCAATCACATACTACTCAGATTTTGTTGCCGTCAGAACGCGCGGGAGAATATCCGCAGCATTTTCGCTTGTCTTCTCCTTTTCCCTCTGCCCGGAGCCGCCCGGCTTATCGATTTAACAGGCAACCCTCATTCCCCGGATTCCCGGAAGTCGCATAAACAAAGGCTTACAACGGCCGAAATTGTATTTGATTGTATTGTTTTACCTGTCAATCCCATTTTTTTAGTTTCCCAAAGGCCGCATAAATAAGGCCTTTCAGTGTTCAGAATTGTATTTGATTGTACTGATTTGACAGGCAAACGTCACATTACCCGGATCAGGATCATATAGCAGGCGGTTCCGCCGATCAGGGGAAGAGCCATATCGTGCCGCAACCGGTAGAGAAGGATGACAGCAAGCACGGAAATGATCTCCGGCAAGCCGTGAGGCGCTGCGAAAAAATCCGTCTTCCGCAGGCAGTAGACGACGAGGAGGCCGAAAACGGCCGGTGCCAAAACCTTGCCGAGATAGAGAACGTACTTCGGTATTTTTCTTCCCTCCGGAAAAGCGATGTAGGGAAGAAAGCGGGTGAGCAGTGTCGCCGCCACCACCACGGCAATCGTGAGGACAGCCTGTGGCGTGGTCATGATCATTGCGTCATTCATACTTCTCGTCCTCCTTTCTGCAGTTCGTCTCTTTTTCCTGTCTCCCCGGATTCAGTTCAGCCGGGCTATCTGCGTTTGACTGCCGGGTATTTTCAGCTGCAACGGCGGTATACCCCGGCTCCCGTTCCGGCAAACTGTCCGCATCTGCCGGCTGCGCATCCCCTGCTGCTGAAGCCGTTTCGGTTGCTGCACTCCCGCCATTATCCTGCGCATTCGCTGATGCAGCGGGATAGGCAGGCTCAAGCTTCCTGCGTCCCACCGTCAGCGCCAGCAGAATCACGAGCATCGCCGGCACGATGAAGCGGTCCGGGCCGAAAATCAGAAGACAGAGGACGGAACCGCCGATGCCGATGTATTCGGCGATATGCGACCGGTCCTTCTCCCACTGCTGCAGGAAGATCACGATAAACATGGCTGTCATGACGAAGTCGAGGCCCCGCGTATCAAGAGTAATAAAGCTGCCGAAGATGCCGCCGAGCGCGACTCCGCCTACCCAATAGACCTGGTCCAGAAAAGATACCCAGAAATAGAACCAGCCGCGATCAATACCCTCCGGCAGTTCGGTTGAGTAGTTAATAGAGAAGGTCTCATCGCAGCACGAATAGATGAGATAATATTTCTTCCATCCCATCCCCCTGTACTTCGGCAGCATCGTAATACCGTAGAAAATATGCCGGGCGCCGACCATCAGGGCTGTCACAAAGGCGGACAGAGGGTTAAAGGCGGAAAGCAGGATGCTCACCATCAGGAATTCCATAGATCCCGTGAAGATGGCGACAGCCGTAACCACCGGCAGCCACCAGGGAAAACCGGATGTCGTCATCAGGACGCCGTAGGTGATTCCCAGAAAAAGAAAGCCTGTAAGAATAGGGATTGTATGGAGAAAGGCGGTTTTCAGCGCCGCCCCGGAAGTATTATTTTGCGTTTTTTTCACAGCTGTTCCCCTTTTGTTCTTGATTATCTGTAGTATAATTATCTTAATTTACCTGTCAAATCGATACAATCCAATACAAGTTCAGCCCCGGTCTGTACGCATTTGCGGCGCCTGCATTTTTTCGGCTTGCCTGTTAAATCAGTACAATCGAATACAATTTTTGGCGTTGAAAAGCCCTGTTTATGCAGTTTTCGGAAAACTGAAAAAAGGAGGCTTGACAGGCAAATTGATACAATCCTGTACAATTTCAGCGGCTGCAAGTCCCTGTTTATGCGGTCTTCAGAAAGCTGAAAAAATGTGTATACCTGTCAAATTTGATGGAAGCCATGAAAATATACCGCGAAAAAAACGAATACAAAGAGGCTGCTGCCCGCGCCAGAAGAAAGGAAATCCTGAGGGAAGGTCAGCGTATTTTTTCCACAGAAACTTTTCAGCGCGGACAAACCCAAATCCACCACCGGGGAACGACCGTCGCCAACCACACGCTGGAGGTAACGGACTGGGCTCTGCGGATTACAGATGCCTTGGAGAAAAAGGGCATCCGCGTCAACCGTGAGGAAGTCCTTTTAAGCGCTCTCTGCCACGACCTCGGCATTGTGGGCAGGGACGAGAAGTTTTCAAACACCCTTCAGTGCTGGCTGCAGCACCCGAAGGACTCCGTGGAAATCGCAGAAGATCTCTATCCCGATATTACGGATCACATGAAAAAGGTTATCGGCCGCCATATGTGGCCTGCCACTCCCATGTGGCCCACCTCCCGGGAAGGCTGGATTCTGGACCTCGCCGATACCATCGCCTCCATGAACGATTTCTTCCGCCCTCACCACGAGCATGTGCTGGGAGATATGCCGATTTCAGCCCTCTTCTCCTGATTTACCTGTTAATTTCCTTTTTTCAGTTTCCTGAAGTCTTTGCCAGAAGGGCATTTCGGTGTGCGGAATTGTATTTGATTGTATTGATTTGACAGGCAAACGGAAAAAATACAGATGACGCGAAGGCACACCGTCTGGGCTTGAAATTGTACTGCATTGTATCGATTTAACAGGCAAACGAATGAAATGATAGCAGCAGATAAGCAGGCGAAAAAAGAGGCAAAAAAGGCCGACCACAGCCGGATTGAGCGGAAATCCGCCCGCCGGAACAGCCTCTTCCGCTTCATCTTCACCCTGGTCGGCATATCCTTTGAGATCGGCCTGATCGTTGCCGGCTTCAATGTCTTAAACGGCAAATACGAGGAAATTTCCATCGCAACGCGTGTCATCGCCTTCCTGCTGGTCCTCTACATCTATTCCACCGACAAAACCTCTGCCTTGAAGACTCCCTGGATTGTCCTGATTCTGCTCATTCCCGTCTTCGGCATCATTATGTACCTCCTCATCGGTCTGAACGGTGTCACCCGGCACATGAAGGAACGTTTTGCCGGAATCGACGCAAAGCTCTTTCCCCTCCTGCCCCAAAATCCGGATACCGTGTACACCCTGCGGGAAGAGAACCGATCCCTGCAGAATATGTCCGGCTACCTGATGAATTATTCTCATTTCCCGGTACATCAGAATACGGACGTCACGTATTATTCTGATGCAGCAAAAGCACTGGAAGCCCAGGAAGAAGACCTGCGGAAGGCAAAGCAGTTCATCTTCATGGAGTACTACGCCATCGAAGACCGCGAATCCTGGGCCGGTATTGAAGAGATTCTGAAAGAGAAGGCGGCCGCCGGCGTTACAGTCCGCGTCTTCTACGACGACATGGGCTCCATCCACTTTCTGACGAAGTCCTTCCGGGACCGGCTGGAATCCGAAGGCATCCGCTGCCGTGTCTTCAACCCCTTCGCTCCCGGCCTCAACGCCTTTCTGAACAATCGCGACCACCGGAAGATTACCGTCATCGACGGGAAAGTCGGCTTCACGGGCGGCTACAATATCGCCAACGAATACTTCAATATCACCCACCCCTACGGGCATTGGAAAGACACCGGGCTGAGGCTCGAAGGCGATGCCGTAAAAAATCTGACCGTCATGTTCCTCGAAATGTGGAACGCCATCCGGCCGAACGATATCGACGACAACGACTTTTCCGCCTTTCTACCTGAGACCGGGTATGAGGCAAAGGAAAAAGATGGCTTCGTCCAGCCCTACGGAGACACGCCCTTGGATCACGAGACCGTCGGCGAAAATGTCTACCTCTCCCTGGCCGGCTACGCGCGGGAGTACCTCTGGTTCGTCACCCCCTACCTCATCATTACAAATGAAATGACACGCACCCTGCGCCTGGCCGCCAAGTCCGGCGTCGACGTCCGCATCATCACGCCGGGAATCCCGGATAAGCCGATGATCTACCGCGTGACGCGATCCTACTACAAGCCCCTCGTCGACGGCGGCGTCCGCATCTTTGAGTATACCCCGGGCTTTCCCCATGCGAAGATGGCCGTGACCGACGACGATGCTGCCGTCTGCGGAACCATCAATCTCGACTACCGGTCCTTCTACCACCACTTCGAGGACTCCTGTCTCATCATGAAAAAAAAGGCCGTCCTGGATATCCGGGACGACTTTGAAAAGATGTTTGAAGAATGTGAAGAAGTGACGGAGAAGTACAAGGGACGCGGCCGTTCGCCCATGGACCTCGGGCAGATGCTTCTGCGGATGTTTGCAGGCCTATTCTGAATCGTAGGTATCAAGGAAGCTGTGCTTTACACCATCGCGCTTGTACGAAGGAAGTGCATCAATATTCACATTGTTCACGGAATTGAAGATATTTTTTTCAACACCGGGATTTGTCTTCTTCAGCTTTTGAATCAGCAGCTTTGTATCCATGCGCTTTGATACTGCCGCCCCATCCGTCCGGCAGGAGGAGCAGGTGTCCGTGAAATGGCACGCGCACTGGATGAAGTGGAGGTGATTCGCGTCCCTCCAGGCCTTGATGTCGTCCTCCCGGATGTAGTACATGGGACGGATTAATTCCATCCCTTCGAAATTCGTACTGTGCAGCTTCGGCATCATGGTCTGAATCTGGGCGCCCCAAAGCATAGACATCAGAATGGTCTCGATGACGTCATCGTAGTGGTGGCCCAGAGCAATTTTGTTGCAGCCCAGTTCCTTCGCCTTGGCGTAGAGGTGGCCCCGCCGCATGCGGGCACAGAGGTAGCAGGGAGACTTCTCAATCGTATATACCGCATCGAAGATTTCCGACTCAAAGACGGTCAGCGGAATGCCCAGCGTCGCAGCATTATTCTCAATGACGAGTCGGTTCAGCTCATTGTAGCCGGGGTCCATGCAGAGGAAGACGAGCTCAAAGGGCATGCGGTTCTGCCGCGCGAGCTCCTGAAAGAGCTTTGCCATCAGCATGGAGTCCTTGCCGCCGGATATGCAGACAGCAATGCGGTCGCCGGGAGAGATGAGCTCGTAGTCCCGAACGGCCCGGCAGAAAGGGGAGAGGAGCTTCTTCCGCCCGCTGCGGGTTCGGATGCCCTGTTCAATTTCAAGAGACCTGTCTTCCTGTCGCGCCGTCTGCTTCCTCAGCCAGGCGCCGTAGCCGTCGTGAAGACTGACGGCATCATATCCGCGCCGCGAGAGTTCCTGCGCTGCTGCGTAGCTCTCGTTTCCGTGCATGCAGAAGAGGACAAGGCGCCTGTCCTTCGGCAGGCGGCCGCCATTTGCCGCCCCGATGATGTCCGGCTCGCTCACTGCCCCTTCAAGCGTTCCGTAAGCGAAGGAAATCTCATCCCGCACATCGATGAGGGTATAGGAGCCCTCAGGCAGATCGGCAAGTTCATCAATTGTAATTTCAAGCTCATCCATAAAAACCCCTGTTCCTCATCTCCGGGCAATGAAAACGGCCGGAAATCTTCCGGCCGCAAAAAAGCAAAACAGATTGTATGATGCATCCGGAACGATGTCAAGTCCGGATCTTCCTTCTAGAGGGTCAGCTCTTTCCGCTCCATCATGCAGCAGATGATGTTTGCATAGATCATAAAGTAGTGGGCGTCCTCGGCTCCCCACATGCGGGGCTTGGCAGAAGCGATGACAAAGACCGGCGTTTCTTCTTCCGCCAGGCCTTTCTTGTGCGGACAGAAGATAATGGCTTCCCGCATGCGGATCCCGTCCATCCAGGACGTCGTCACCGGATACTCATTCCGGCGATTGTTGACATTGTTGATCACGAGAAGGCCGGTGGCAAAAGAAGCAGCGGAAGCCCGGATTTCATCCAATATCTTCCAGTCAAAGTCCGGCAGGGAAGTGTCCCGGATAAAGCCCTTGTTGCTCGGGTCTGTGAGGGGCTGCTTGATGCCGTCGTTCCCATCCGGAAGCAGGGTTCCCCGCTTTTCCTCTCCTCTGTAGATGGCAATATAATCAAGAAGAAGGGTGTCCATCAGGACGTCCATCGTATTGCCGAGCTGGTCAGCTCCTGTCAGCAGAAGCTTGTCCATGCATTTGTTCACGGATTCCGTCAGGCGCAGGGTATAGTCCTGCACATAGCGGATCTTTGTCTCCGACTGAGGAACCGTGATATTCCCGTGCATGGATTCCCTGTAGATGATATAGCGGTTCTTTCCCTTGCCCTTGCCGATATAAAGAGCCTTGTCTGCCTTGTCAAAAAGGCCGTCGTATTCCGTCCCGTTTTCCGGGCTGTCCACGACGCCGATCGTCATTGTAATCCCTGCGCCTTCCATATCCGGAGAGGTCTTCTGCAGGATCTCACTGCGCGCCATGCGGAGGACATTCCGGACTGCCTCCTCATCAACGTCGCTGAAGCAGAAGAAAAACTCATCTCCGCCGAAACGGCCGACCTGCCCGATCCCCTCCATATACTTCGTAAAGGTATCCGCGACAAGCTTCAGCACCTCGTCCCCGAAGGCATGACCGTAGGTGTCGTTCACGTGCTTGAATTCGTCGATGTCCCCGATGGCAAGCCAGTTCGCCTTGCCCTCAGACGGAACTTCCTTGAGTGCCTGTATGGAATATTCCCTGATAGAGGCCTTGTCCAGCACCCCTGTGCCGGAATCATAGGTATAGCCTGAACTCATTCGGTTCTCCCTTCAACCCCTTTGTTGAAACGGACGTAGAATAATTACCTCTATTTTACCAAAGATAGGTCGATTTTAACACAGGGAATTTGCCGCTTCGGCTTTCCGAATACAGGATTTTTGTCCCGTTCTTTTTTTGTTTCACCCACAAAGATCTGCAGCCGCTTCCTCCTGCTGCAGCCGCCAAGATGGCTCCTTCACATGCTTTTCATGTACGGAGCCATCTTGGCTCGTTACTTACAAAAAAGCCGCCCCTTCCGGGACGGCTGATTTTTATGACTAATATAAAGCGCCTTTGTCAGGCGGTCTTTTCATCCTTGCTGCCTGCATTCTCACCCTTGTGAAAAAGGAGATCGCGGATGACCCCCTTGGGATCCGTCACGAGCAGGCGGACCACCCAGATGATGAGGCCGAGCGCTACAACAGCGAGGCCGAGGAAGGTGTCGTTCAGCATATCGATGGGATCCGGTGTGAAATACGCTGCGCCAAGCTCCGCATACTCAAAGACAGCATCCACGAACCACATGATGGATGCACCCCAGTAGAGCCAGCAGAGGATGCCGGTCCGAAGCTCATTTTTCGGCATTCCCTTGTACCAGACCGTCGTGGCAATGACGGCAGCAAAGACGGTGATCAGAAGCGTCATGTTCTATTCCTCCCTGTGTACCGGATATCAGGATTTCAGCCTCCTGCCCGACACATCAACGCGGCATGCAGCGCTGACTGTATGCCGCCTTTTTGATTTTTTAAAGATTATTTCTGAACCGTTACAGCGGAAAGCCTGCGGTTTTCGCGGCGAGCCATGACATCCGCCGTGATGCACATGATGACCCAGACAGCTGTGATCAGAAGCGCCATGGAGACACCTACCGTCGACATTTCGTGAAGCATCGTCGCCGTATCCTCAGAATTTGCAGCCGCTGTCAGGAAGGGGAAGTAGGGAACGACCTCTCCGTGCCAGAGATGCTCGAAAGCCAGCAGGATAGCCCCGCCGAAGAGCAGGTAGTTCAGCCAGCGGAGCTTGCGGGCAAGGGATACCTTTGCAACGCCCGTGCTTTCGCTCTTCTCAACAGGTGCGCTCTTTTCCTTCTTTTCCTCAACTTTTGTGATCGCAGTCGTCACAATGGCTTCCGCGGTCGGTACCAGAAAACATGCCATAATTTTTCCTCCTTTTTTAGAACAAATCAAAACGGATATGCGTTTCAGAACATTTCTGAATTTTTGTTCCGTTACAGAATACTCCAAAAGAGGCATTCGGGCAAGTGAAATATATGAAAGCAGGAAGTCCGTTTTCGGACTTCCTGCTTCCGGGACGGAAGGAATGCCCCGTGCATCCCGCTGCGGCTGCACCGCCCACGGGATGGCGTTTTCCATTCCTTCCAAAAAGTTTGCCTGTTAAATCTGTACAATCGAATACAATTTTGATGGCTCAAATGCCCGTTTGGCGCCACCTCGGGGAAAACGAAAAAACGGCTTTGACAGGCAAACTATTGCTCCCCGCAGAAGGCACTCTGCAGAAGGTACGAAAGAAGCCCGCTCAAGAGAAAGAAGGCTCCTCCGACGAGGTAGACCATGAGGAGGCGGTTCGTCGTCCCGTAGATATCCAGCACGCCTTTGAAGATACTGCCCAGGGTAAAAAGAACAAGGCCGGAATTATAGAGGATGGCCGCCGGCATCGAAGGCCGCCACCGCGCAGGCGCTTTCATTAGTAATGTGTAAACAAACGCTCCGCCGATCATGGGCCACAGGAAGGAAAGGATCATGGGCAGGGAGTAGACGCTGTGACTGAAGATCTCGTAGATACCTGCGAAAACCATGCAGAAGACGGCCGCAAAAATATAATGCTTCCTGATTTTTTTAAGCGCCGATGTAGACAATGTCACTCACCTTCCTTTCTCCGATTTCGTTTCCGGTCGTCGTCGGATTGTTGATGACGGTACCATTGAAGACCATAGTTGACGAACCGCCGCCGTCGAGATTGTAGGCGGACGTACAACCTACGGATTCCATATACTCAGCGAGTTCATAGAGGGAGAGGCCGCTGCTCTCTGAAGTTCGCCCGTCGGCCACCACCATTACATAGTGATTCGTTCCGATCTGCCCGATAGCCGTCCGCGGATTTGACGCCATTGCCTTTCCGACTTCCTCGCCCTGACTGACGGCAACGCTTCCGTTCTCCACCAGCCCCGGTCCGAAGGACAGAACCTGCCAGGCCCCTTTGTCGATGAGTTCCTGCGCCGTGACAGAGTCCTCGGAAATCACTTCAAATGTCCCGTCGGAGTATATTACCAGGTCTTCCTGCCCGCTCTCCGCCGTATCCCGATAGAGAACACCATTTCGGATGACGTAGCCCGTCTCCTGTGCCCCATAATAGTCTCCGTTGATGGCAAGGATAGCGTTCACGGAAGAAGCAATCGACGAGGTCGTCGCTGTCACATTCTTTCCGTAGGAACTCTTCGCAAAGGCGGTCTTCAGATAGGAAACGTCTGCCACCTGAACATCCGCCACATAGACCATCGTGTCGTCCACCCGGTCAGTGGTGACCGTGATACTAATATTTCCGTCCGAGTAGGTTGTGTCCGTCACGCTTGCAGACGATGCGGAAGATGCGGATGCCGAATCCGACGCTGAACCGGCAGAAGACGAGGCCGTACTGCCGGACGCACTGCCAGTTGTACCGTCGCCTGCCGAGCTTTCGGTCCCTGTGCCGCCAGCCGACGCGGAAGCAGAAGAACCGGACGATGCAGCCGCAGCGTCTGTCGTCACCGTGGCATAGGTATGCGGGATGACAAAGGTATCGAGCACCGCGTATAGGGAAAAAACGGATACCGCCGTCGTGAATATGACCTTGTAAATAAGGGAACCTTTCTGCATTTCCTTCACCCCTTTCTCCTTTCGATGATGCCATCATAAATGGGAAACTTTAAATGCAGTTAAAGTTATGCTATGTTTTTCGTTGT
>OMTX01000179.1 GCA_900314085.1 uncultured Lachnospiraceae bacterium
ACAAAAAACCGCCTTCTGGCGCAGGATATACGCCGGAAGGCGGCCCGGAACGGCTGGTCTCTCTATATTGCTTCGTCCTATGCCCTGGACAGGCCGGAGTGATGATGGGTGTCATGCAAAGGCACGCAGCATTATGACGCCTTACTGCTCCTGCCTCTCGAGAATCGTCAGGAACATCTCGTAGGCATCATCCTCGCAGTTCAAGAGCGGCGAATTCTCCCCGCCCCCGTTCGTGCTTCGCCGCATGGCGGCATAATCGGACTCCCCGTATTCAATCAGGTCCATTTCATAGAGTGGAAGCCCCTCTTCCGTACTGATCCGGCAGAAATCTGCAAGCGGACGATCCGATTGCCGTGTGGCCAGAAGTTTTTTCTGCAGTTCTTTGTCAGCAAGCGCTTTTCTCTTCAGTGCCTCCAGCGTTTCATATATCTCCATAACTGCCCTGCCTTTCAAATTCTGAGAACTTTCATCTCTCACATTATGTCTTCTGCATTCTGTAGCAGAAAAAAGCTGCGGACAAAGCACATTATGCCCTGTCCACAGCCTCTTTGCTGTTCTTTTTTTCGTTTTTTCTTTTCAGAAGCTGTTCCGGATTTCCTGAAACACCTGCAGCTCAGCCTTCAACCTTTTTTCTCCTGTCGGTTCCGGATGAACTGCAAAAGAAGCACCAGAGCGACACCGAGAATGGCGCCAAGCCAGTTGAAGGTTCCGAATGTCATGGCCGGCTGCGCGTTTTCCAGTGTCGTCGGCCCCATCACGATGGAATAGAAGGAGCCAATCATCATGCCGAGAATGAGGTAGACGGTCTGGGGCCGGAACTTCTCGAGGGCAGTCCGGATCAGTTTCACCACAAGAAGCGCCCCGAGGATGATGCCGCAGATGAAGATCAGAATGCCGGGGATATACTTTGCCTCCCCGCCCATGATCTTTCGAAGGGAAGACATGACCGGCATGTAGGCGCCAAAGATCAGAAGCATAGTGGAGCCGGAAATACCGGGCAGGAACATGGCGGAGATAGCCACCATGCCGACGAGAACCAGGCGGACGGCAAGGACAGGCGTCAATGCGGAAAGATCCATGGAAGAAGCACCGCCTGCCGTATTTGCCATTGTTACCGCAACGACAATAGCAACCCCGATGACAAAGAAAAGAATTCCCTTTGCCCAGTGCTTATAGCTCTCCTTCTCCTCAATGATAATGAGGGGAATGGCGCCGGCGATGAAGCCGATGAAAACGGAGCTGATCACATAGATATGACTCTCAAACATCGCATTCAGGGCGACGACGGCAAGCCCCATGCCGATGATCCAGCCGAGCCCCAGTTTTAAGAGAAAGATGATTGCCTTCTTTTTTTCCGGAGCCTTACCGTAGAAGAGCCGCTCAATGGAGCCGATGAAATCATCGTAAAAGCCCATGATGAAGGCGACGGTCCCGCCGGACACACCGGGCACCGAATCCGCCAGGGCCATAAAAAAGCCGCCGAGTGCTGTCATGAACATTTGATTTTTCCTTTCTGATAGCAAGTTTATGCTTTCAGTATACCTGATGCAGCAATCGCTGTCACGGCCTCTTTGATCCGCTCCGCCGGCTGGTTTAAAGCAAAACGGACATAGCCTTCGCCTAAAGGACCGAAGCTGATGCCCGGCGTGCAGATGACCCCGCTCTTTTCCATGAGGTCCAGGCAGAATTTCGAGGAGTCCGTATAGTTCGGCGGAAGCGGCACCCAGACGAACATGGAGCCGTGGCTGTCAAATGCATCCCAGCCGATGGACCGGAGGCCTCCGCAGAGGGCGTCCCTCCGTTCCTGATAGGTTTTGCACTGCGCCTTTACAGAATCGAGCGGTCCGGTCAGAGCTGCTATTGCCGCCTTCTGAACCGGCAGGAACATACCGAAGTCCGTCTGCTGGTGCAGCTTCCGGAAGGCGGCGACGACATCGGGCCGGCCGACCAGGAAGCTGATCCGGGCACCTGTCACATTGAAGCTCTTGGACAGGGAGAAAAATTCCACGCCGACTTCCTTTGCGCCGGGATAAGAGAGAAAACTTTTTCCTTCTACCCCGTCGAATATGATGTCGCTGTAGGCATTGTCGTGGACGATCAGGATGTCGTGCTCTTTTGCAAATGCGATAATTTCGGTATATAACTCAGGTGTTCCCACAGAACCCATGGGATTTGAGGGCAGGGATACGACCATGAACTGCGCCCGGTCGGCTACCTCGTCAGGGATTTCGGAGATGTCGGGGAGAAAATTATTCTCCTTCACCATCGGATAATACCAGGCTTCTGCTCCGCACATGGTGACCGCCGTGATGAAGGCCGGGTAGCAGGGCGAAGGCAGAAGGACCGTATCCCCCTCATTGCAGAGCACGAGGCCGATATGCCCCATGCCGTCCTGGGTTCCGTTGCAGGACTGAATTTCGTCTGCCTGAAGCGTCACCCCGTATCTTTTTTTGTAATAATCAATGACTGCGGTCACGAGCTCGTCCGAGTCCCGCAGGGAATACTTCCAGTTTGCCTGATCAGCGGCGGCATCGGCCAGGGCTTTTTTGATGTGGTCCGGGGCCTCAAAATCCGGCGTTCCTACAGACATATTGTAGATCTTCCGGCCTGCCCGCTCGAGCTCGATTTTCTTTTCATTCAAAGCGGCAAAGATTTCATTGCCGAAGCGGTTGACTGTTCTGGAAAACTGCATGACAACAACCCTTTCTATCATCCAAGCACATCCCAACTGTTTTACCACATCAGGCGAATAATTGCCACCTGCGGTAAATCAGTGCTTCAATCCCCTTCCCATTGGCGGCATGCGCCGGTTTTCTTCGTATGAAAATTCTGAGAACCGCCGCGATTTTTTGTAGACGGGCTCCTTCTTATCTGATACAATCAGTTTATTCAATACCAAACATTTTGTTCTGTATTTGATTTTGGAATAATGAAAATCGCCTGGGCAAGAAGCAAAGGCAGGGATTCATTTCATAGCAAACGGGAAGAAAAAACTGCCCGGAAAGGAACAAAAATCATGAAAAGCGCGGAAAACGGGAAGTTGGACAGGCGGCAGCAGAAGACTCGGGAGGCCATCTTTCAGGCCCTGGCGAAGCTCCTTCAGAAAAAGAGTTTTGCCAATATCACGGTGCAGGAAATCATTGATGAGGCGAATGTGGGCCGGACGACTTTCTATGCTCACTTTGAAACGAAAGACCACCTCCTCAAGGCAATGTGCGAGTCCATCTTCGACCACGTGCTGGCGGAACACCTGGAAAAGGAGGACACCCACGATTTTTCGGGGAAGACGAGAGACCTGCCGGACATGCTCGAGCACACCCTCTATCATCTTCAGGACGAGAAGGAAGAGATTCTCGAGATTCTTTTGACGGAAAGCGGAGACCTGTTTTTACATTATTTTTCCGATGGAATCAGGGATATGCTGGAAAAGAACAAAAAGACGCTGCCGAAGGTATCGAAGGGCCTGCCGAAGGACTATCAGATTGAAATGCTGACCAAAGGCATCGTCGAGACCGTCCGCTGGTGGGTCGGCCACCGAATGAAGTACACGCCGGAGCAGGTGGCCGGATACTTTGAAGAAATCTACCTGAAATGAAAAAGAGCGGCGGCCTCCGTCATCATCTCCGATGTGGCCGAAGTATTTTCACAGAATATGGAATAATTACAGGGCCGAAAAACAGCCGCTGAGACATATTCGTTTGTCTCAGCGGCTGTTTTTACGGCCCGCACTCCCCAGCGACCGCGAGCGAGGTAAAAGCCGCGCGAAAAGCGGGAGCTGGGGAGGAGCAGAGCGGAAGCTGCGAAGCAGCGAAGCTCTGCGGGTAATTATTCCAATTACGCAGCCCCGCTTAAGCTCTGCGGTAATTATTCGTAATTTCACGCGATCTTCTGAGCAGCGTCCTTCTTCTTCATCGTATGAACCTCGGCAGCTGTCCCGCCGACGCCGTTCTCCGCGAAGAGACGGTCCAGATCTTCCTCGTCCATCAGGTCTTCTTCCAGAACGACCTGACGGACGGTCTTTCCTTCCTTCAGGGCTTTCTTTGCAATCTCCGCTGATTTCTTATAGCCAAGGCCGGGACAAAGAGCCGTAGCGATTCCGGTCGAAGCTTCCTCGAGTTCCAGGCAGTGATCAGCGTTTGCCGTGATGCCGTAGACGCAGTTCTCTGTCAGTGTCTTGACTGCGCCGGTCATGGCCGTGATGGATTCGAAGAGGCAGTAGAAGCAGACCGGTTCAAAGGCATTGAGTTCCATCTGACCGGATTCCGCAGCCATCATGATGGTCGTGTCGTGGCCGGCTACAAGAAAGGCCGCCTGCGTCATGACTTCGGGAATGACGGGATTGACCTTGCCCGGCATGATGGAGGACCCATTCTGCATGGCGGGAAGATTGATCTCATGAAGTCCGCAGCGGGGACCGGATGACAGGAGCCGGAAATCATTGCTCATCTTTGAAAGGCTCATGGCGCAGGCCTTGAGGGCACCGGAAACAGCTACAAAGCCGTCGAGATTTTCCGTCGCGTCAAAGAGGTCATCGGCCTGGTGCAGGGGCTGGCCGAAAAGTTCCGTCAGTTCTTCGGCAATATGGTCCTCATACCACTCAGAAGCATTGATGCCGGACCCGATGGCGGTCGCCCCGATATTTACCGTATGCATCTCATCGCAGGTCCGCTCGATTCTCTTTCTGCAGCGGCGGACCATGACGCCATAGGCATGGAAAGTATCCCCAAGCGTCATGGGAACGGCATCCTGCAGCTGGGTCCGGCCCATCTTTTTCACATCGGCAAAAGCCATGGCCTTTGTGAAAAGAGCCCGTTCCAGGAGACCGAGCTCCGTCACGAGCGGCCGCATCAGAGTCAATACCGTCATCTTGCCGGCCGTGGGAATCGTATCGTTCGTGGATTGGGCCATATTGACGTGGTCATTGGAATGCACCCTGTCATAGGCCCCGCGCGCACCGCCGAGGAGCTCATTGGCCCGGTTGGCAATGACCTCGTTCATATTCATATTGGCAGACGTGCCGGCCCCGCCCTGGACGGGATCGACGATGAATTCACGGTCAAATTTCCCGGCCATGACCTCGTCACAAGCCTTTACAATGGCGTTCTTTTTTTTCGCAGGAAGCAGACCGGCATCACAATTGACAATGGCCGCCGCCTTTTTGATCAGAGCCAGATTTCGAATGAAAGCCGGATTCATGGAGTGTCCGGTTATCCGGAAATTCTGCTGCGCCCGCTGTGCCTGTACACCGTAGTAGGCACCTGCGGGCACCTCCATCGTACCGATTGAATCCGCTTCCATCCGCATTCCGTCTGTCATCTTCTTCCTCCTGAATTCTTCTAAGGATAACTGTTCAGAAGCCCGCACCCGGATTTCTTTGAAATCCCCATTGTCAGGGCTGAATGGCAACAAAAAAGAAGCCCCGGCAGCCGGCAGGACAACGCTTTCATTCGAACGTCATTGTCCGAAAGCGCAGACAAACCGTTTTCATCCGGGAGCCCCTTTGCTCCATGACCGGAATACTAGCACTCCGCCCGGTCGAAGTAAATATTCTTAAGTTGAATCCAAAGAATATTTATTTTTTCCACGCTTTGATTTAATATAATTAAAAATCGGATGCGTTTTTTTAGAAAACGTTTACAGAATATCAAAAGAAGAACACTGTTCACTGCTCCTGACGTGGACAGCCGGCAAAGAAGGAAGAGAAAACGCCATGAAAGAAATCATTCTCGACGAATCCGACAAGAAAATTCTGAAGCTTCTGATGACAAATGCCCGTATGTCCCTGAAGGAGATTGCCGAGCAGGTCTACCTGACGTCGCCAACGGTCGCCTCCCGCATCCGCCGCATGGAAGAGGCCGGCGTCATCCGCGGCTACCAGCCCTCCGTTTCCTACTCAGCGCTTGGATACACGATCAAGGCCTTCATCAATCTCGAGGTGGATCCCAAGGACAAACCCCGTTTCTACCCTTTCATTGAACAGATTCCGAATGTCATAGAGTGCTCCTGCGTGACAGGCGACTATTCCATGCTGATCGAGGTGGTTTTCCGCTATTCGGAGGAACTTGACCACCTGATCAATGAACTGCAGCAGTTCGGCCGGACCAAGACGCTGATGGCCTTTTCCACCTCCGTCGAGCACCGCTGTGTTCCCCCGGCCGTCCGAAAGGAAGACTGATCCGGCTGCCCCGCCTGAGCAGAAAAAAAACGCCGTCCGGGGAAAAAGTCCGTCCGAACGGCGCGCATTATATTAGTCATAAAGGAGTCAAAGCAAAAGCTCTTCCTTCACGGAGGCATTCGTAGCACGAAGGAAGTCGGCGGATTTCGCAAGGCTCGCCTGCTCTTCGTCCGTCAGGTGGTACTCGACAAGCTCCTTGACACCGTGGGAAGTCAGAACGGCAGGGATGCCCATATAGATGTCCTCCATCCCGTACTCGCCATGGAACATCGTGGAAACCGGAAAGACCTTGTTCTCGTCCTCCATGATGGCCCGGATGATCTGGCCGGTGACAGCCGCGATGCCGTAGGTCGTCGCCCCCTTCGCCTCCATGATGCTGTAGGCGATCTGCGAGGTGTAGCGGTCCGCCTCTTCAAGGTTGATGCCCTTGAGGCGCTCCGGGTTGTCCTTCAGGATTTCCGTGAACTTTTTCGAGCCGACGGAAACCAGGCTCCAGGGGATGAACTGGCTGTCCCCGTGCTCACCCATGACGAAGCCGTCGACAGACCGGGGATCCACGCCCATGACCTGGGCGAGATAGAGACGGAGACGGGCGGAATCCAGGCTGGTACCGGTGCCGATGACACGCTCATCCGGCAGGCCGGAAAGCTTCTGCACATAGTAGGTCACGACGTCGACCGGATTGGTAATGACGACGAAGATGCCCTTGAAGCCGGACGCCATGATCTCCGGGACAATTTCCCTGATGATCCGAACGGCGCCTGCTGCCATGTCCGTCCGAACCATGCCGGGCTTGTAGGGAACGGAAACTGCGATCACGATGACGTCAAGGTTCCCGCAATCCGCGTAGGTTCCCGTTTTGATATTGATATTGTTTCCCGAATAGCCGAGGGAATGGGAGAGGTCCAGCATCTCCGCCACGGCCTTCTTTTCGTTCCGGTCAATCAGGACCATGTCGTCGCAGATGTGCTCCACCGTCAGGTAGAAGCCAAGCGTGGCACCGACATTGCCGCAGCCGACGATTCCGATCTTTTTCCGTTCAATTGCCATCTTTTTTGTCCTTCCTTCAAGTCCTGTTTTCAGAAAAAAACTGCCTCCGGAAGAGGCAGATCATCCTGTCGAAAAATTTCAGCGCATCCGCCGGTCTTTCCCGGTCGACTCGTAGTAGCGCTGCTTGTCCTCGTACATTTTTTTGTCGATCCGGTTCATGAATTCATCGAGGTGCTCATTCGCCGGATAGAATATCTCGTACCCGTAGGAAAGGGAAAGCTCGTAGGGGACGCCGGATTCATTGAACTCCGTACACAGGCGCTTCATCCGGTCGAAGCAGCTGCTCGATATCGTGTTGTCCGTGGAGTTGATAAGGAGAATGAACTCGTCCCCGGCATAGCGGATGACGGTTCCATACTCCTGCACCGCCTTCTCCAGAATACGGCTGACCGCAATCAGGGCTTCGTCACCGGTCTGGTGGCCGTAGGTATCGTTGATGCCCTTGAAGCCGTTGACGTCCAGCATGACGCCGGTGACCGGCGCCGCATTTTCGGATGTCAGCCGCGATGTGATGTAGTCGAGATAGGCCCGGTTGAAAAGCCCCGTCAGCTTGTCCCGGTAGATGGCCTCGTTCTGCCGGCTGATGGCCACGCTGGTGGTCGCGATGACGCAGCAGGCCGGAACCAGGGACGTCCCGTAAAAAATCATCTGCAGGATAAGGCCGGCAAACACCGGGATCATGAAGTTCACGACCGGGAAAAATTTGAGCAGGCCGCCGTGTCGCCGTGCGATGAAATAGCGGATGATGGAATGAATGAAATAGAGGGTTTCAATCACCGCAATGACGAAAAGCCCCCACCGGCGGTGGTAAATATTGTTCTCATCAATCATGAAAACCACGGGAACGAAGAGATTCAAAAGGATCAGGGCCAGACATATCGCAAAAGGGATGCCGGCAATATAAAAGAATCTTTTGTCCGCCTCGCCAAACATATGCCGCTGCATGAGAAGTGTCCAGCACCAGATGCCGGTCACCCCGGTCATATAGAGGAGGCTGTTGCAGAGGAGGTTCATGAGCTGCAGGCCGGTTCCCGCCTGACCGTTCAAAAACCAGCTCAGGGGATCCAGAACGCAGGCCAGGGAAGAGAAGAAAAACATCCAGTTGAGAAGGCTCTGCTCTTTGTCTCCGGGGCGCCTTTTCCAGACGCCGTCAATGGCCATTGTCAGGGAAAGGAGCAGGGCTATGAAGTTCGACGAAAGGACGGAAATGGAAACTTCGGACATCAGGGTTCCTCTTTCAGAATAATATTCCCGCTATTATACCCCACTTGCCCCTCTGCATCCAGCACAACCGGTGTTTCCCCGAGCCCGGCGCTGATGTCGTTCAGCTTCTGCAGCACCCGCTGTCCCTCGCTTCCGGAAAGCGGCGTCGGACAGTAGTCGTTTGTATCCGACCGGGAACTCAAAGAGCAGGGGATGACCTTCGCGTCAAGCCCCGGCTGCAGGACGTCGTCCGAAAAGGTAAACGTCTGCTGATAGATCATCGTATCCTTGTCCGAGGGATTTTTGTTGCCGCCGAAGCAGAAGTTGCCTTCGCTGTAGAGGATCATCTTTCCCTTGTAGACTTCCATCCCCTGCAGGACGTGGGGATGGCAGCCGGCAATGAGATCAGCCCCGTCGTCGATGAGGTGGTGGGCAAAGGCTGTCTGGGCGCCGGTAGGCGTATATTCCCGCTCGATTCCCCAGTGAAGCATGACGACGACGAGGTCCGCCCCTTGCGCCCACAGGTCAGCGATTTCCTGCCGAATCTGCGCCTCTTTCCCGCTTCCCATGTCAAAGCACATAGAGGCAACGACGCCCACCCTCAGGCCGTTTTCAGCCTGAAATAACGCAGTCTGCTTCTCATAAGCATAAGGGACGCCTGCTGCCTTAAGGGCTGCCCAGGTATCCTCCGCCCCCTGCTGCCCGTAATCGAGAATATGGTTGTTGCCGGTCCCGACGAGGTCGATCCCGGCAGCGGGCAGGATCTCCGCGAACTCCGGCCGGCCTTCGATATTGTACTTTTTCTCCACCCGGTCATCGGAGGTCGACAGGACGCATTCGAGGTTTGCGATTGTCAGGTCATCCTCCGCGAAAAAGGAATTCACGTTTTTGAAAAAATAATCTTTCCCGTATTTGTCGTAGTAGGAAAGAAGCGACCCGGAAGTCCCGTGAATCTGCAGCTTGCCGAGGGCCACATCGCCGACCGCGGAGATGGTCAGTGTCTTCACCTCAGGCTGCGGCGGCTCCGGCGTTACAGGTTCATCAGCTGCCTGTCCGCTGTCCGCCCCGCCGTTTTCTATAGCTGCCTGTCCCTGCGTATCTGCGTCCGCTGAACTGCTGTCGACAGGTCTTTCCCTGTCGCCGCCTTCCGTCCCGGAAGAGGCGCTTCCCGCCTGCTCTGTCTCTTTCCCGGAAAACAGGGCAGAAATAGCGGCCGGCCCGTCAAACACAAAAAAGGCAAGAACGAGAAGGACGACCAGGGATGCCACCAGTACATAGAGCATCCCCCGCTTCTTTCTGTTCCTGCCTTCTGTTTTCATTCTTCTTCTTTCTCTGCCTTAATTCGCCCGGTCTTCCCGGATTGTAAACTTCTTCACGGAGTCGTTGATGGAAGCGACAGCATCAGCCACAGAGGAGGCCGCATCCGCAACGGTTCCGCTGGATTCCGCCACCTTCTTCGAGCTTTCGGCCAGGTTCTCGACCGTCGCCGTGATCTCCTGCGTCGAAGCCGACTGTTCTTCGGAGACAGAGGCCACATTGCTTGCGACATCGTTCACGCTGTTCATCCGCTCAGACATGCGCTGCAAGGTCTTGTTCGCTTCGCCCAGTTCTTCCGTAATGCGGGAGAAGGTCTCAGCCGCACTGGAAACCGCGCTGACACTGTTGTTGATGAGTTCGGTATTGGAGCCGGACTTCTCCGCCAGGTCCTCCACCTTGCGGCTCATCTGCTCGATGATTTCGGAAATCTGCTTCGTCGCGTCATCCGAATCATTGGCCAACTTGCCGATCTCCGTAGCGACAACGGCAAAGCCCTTGCCGGCCTCGCCTGCGCGGGCCGCCTCAATCGAAGCATTCAGGGACAGAAGATTCGTCTGGGAGGCGATGCTGGAAATCATGTCCACGATTTCCGTGATCTGGCTGGCCGCCTCATTGACAGCAGCGACGGCCTCATTCATGTCTTCCATAGACGAAACGACATTGCTCATGCCGTCGGAGACCTCCGTCATATCCTTCTGGCCGGCATCCGCCTTCTCCACGAGGGCCGTCATCGTCGTCTCAATCTCCTGCTCCGCCTGGTTCAAGTCGGAAACGGTCTGGGCCAGCGTTGTCGCATTGTTGGCTACCTCGGTGACGGAGAGGGCCATATTGTTCATATTGTCCTTGATCTGCTCCATGGACATGGACTGCTCATCGGCTTCCGTCTTCATGGTCGCAGCGGAAGTCTTGGAGTTCTCGGCATCAACGGAAAGCTGCTTCGCAACATTCTGAATGTTTCTGAGGGTTCCCCGCATGTCCTTGATGAAGGTCTTCATCGTGGAGTTCATATAGGAAATCTCGTCGTTTCCGGTCTCCTCGATGTGAACGGTGAAGTCGCCCTGGGTAATCTTTTCGATATTGCCGGTCAGTTCACTGACAGGCTTCCGGATCATCCGGCTCAGGACGCGGATGATGACGATCAGAATGACGACCAGAGCAACGACAGAAATCAGGATGATCAGCACGAGCATCTGGACCAGACCGCCCATGACTTCACTCTTCTTGGCATAGTCAATGACCTTCCAGTCCGTTCCGCTCACGGTCTGGGCAATGGCGAAATACGTTCCGTCCTTTGCAGCGACTTCCGTCACCTTCTGGTCATCTGCCGTCAGAAGGGGTGCGAGATTCATCATCAGCTTGTCATCCGTGAGGTCTGCGAGATTCTGCCCGTTCTCATCCGCGTTCGGACTGCTCAGGACCTGACCTGCCGCCGTCACCATCACTGCATGGCCGGAATCATAGATCTGTACGCTGTTCAGATAGTCCTGCGCCGTCTGCATCATGAGGTCAGCTGCGAAGACGCCATCGCGACCGTCCTTCAGGGTGACGTGACGGATGACCGTCGCGCAGAGCTGCTTCGTGTCCTCATCGAAATAGGGCTGGTCATAATAATAGAAATAATTGTCCGTATAAGCGATGCCCTGCTGGTACCACTTCGAAGCTGTCGGATCATAGTCCTTGCCGGCCTGCCAGCCCGAAGGATCGATATAGGCCTTGTCCTCCAGAGCCAGATAGGCGCCGGTCGGGATCATATCGTAGCGCCCCATTGTCGTGGACAGATACTTCTGAATAGCTGTATCATCTTCAAAATCGACTGTCTCGACGGAATCCGCTATGCCGTTCAGATAATAGAACGTCGCATTCAGTTCCCGGTTGACTTTTCCCGAATCGGAATTGACCTGCTGGGCCAGAAGGCTGTCCATCATATTGTTGATGAGTCTCGATGTGAAAAGGTCAACCACGAGAAGGATCACCACGATCAAAGCCGCGATGAGGGAGACAAGCACCCTTGCCAGTTTTCCGCTGATGGCCTTGATCTGCTTCTTTTCTGCAGCCGCCTGTTTTTTTGCCTTTTTTTCTCTTGCCATAGTTTTCACCCTGTTGTCTGAACTTCTCCGGAGAAAAAAGCTCCGGTACCTGCGCAGGCTTCCTTGCCCGCAAACGCCTATGATTATAACACGCAGCGCGATAATTTCATATAGCGGATCTGTCAGAAACGTACTTCTTTTCGTCCGGCAGGCGGTAGGCAGCAAAGGCCGACGGCATGGAATATTTTTCCTGCAGCTCCTCCGGCGTGATCAGCTCTGCCTTTCTGTCTGCAGCCACCCTTCCCTCGAAGGCAGCCACCCGGATTTCATAGCCGATCATGTGCCATTCCACATGGGAAAAAATATGCTTTGCCGCAGGCAGGCGCTCGATGTGAAGCGGCAGGAGGCCGAGCGCTTCCACATCAGCGAGGGCCTCCTTTTCAGAGAGATGCCCCGGCCGGTTCGGGAACTCCCAGAGACCGGCCAGCAGGCCCTTTGCCGGGCGCTTTTCTATGAGAATCCTCTCCCCGTCCCGGATGCGGAGAATCGTGAGGTCACAGACTGCCCGCGCCTTCTTCCCCCCTTTCACTGGAAAGTCCGCCTCCCGCCCTTTGGCATGGGCAAGGCAGCTGCCGCCCAGAGGGCAGGCCCCGCAGGCAGGCTGCGCATGCGAAAGACACACCGCGGATCCCAGATCCATGAAGGCCTGGTTGAAGTCCCCGGGGGAATAGTTTTCTGTCTCCTCCTGCATCAATTCCGAAAGTTCCGCGGAAATCGCCTTTTTCGTCTTTTCCTGATCAACGGGACGGGTGTCTGCCCGCAGCCGGGTAAGTATACGCAGTGCGTTCCCATCCACCGCAGGCACCCTTTCGCCAAAGGCAATGGAGGCAATGGCGCCGGCCGTGTAGGCGCCAAGCCCCGGCAGCGTCAGGAGCTCTTCAACGGTCGACGGAAAGACGCCATGAAAGCCTTCAGGGCTTACGATTCTCTGCGCGGCATCTCGCATGTTCCGCACCCGGCTGTAGTAGCCGAGCCCCTCCCAGAGCTTTAAGAGTTCTTCCTCCGGACACTGGGAAAGAGCCTGCACGTCCGGCAGTCTCTTCAAAAAGCGCTCATAATACGGAATGACCGTCTCCACCCGGGTCTGCTGCAGCATGATCTCGGAAACCCAGACATGGTAAGGATCCGCATCTGCCCGCCAGGGCAGGTTTCTCCTCTTTCTTTCATACCAGCCGCAGAGCCGGGAAATCAGTTTCTCCGGAAGAGGAGCTATCTGCTGTGCTTCAATTGTTCTTTCTGTTTCAGACATGGGAATAAGTATAGCAAATTCCACGAAAAAGAGAAAAACATCTCTTGCTTCCCTCCGCCTGCTTTCTTATAATGTCTTTCAAAAATCTGAACATACCCTGACAGAACGGAAGGCACATCCATGAGCGAACTCAAAGTACTTCACATCGGCCGCAAAGAAAGCTTCGAAAGCCACACCCCGAAAAACGATTTCACGGAATCCGTACAGAAAACGAGCCTGCCCATGGGGCTTGCCGCTGAAGAATATATCAAAGCCATGCCGGACGCAAACGTCCTCATTGTCGACGCCATTGCAGATATCCCGGCAGACCTCATCAATGCCCTCCCCTCCCTGAAGATGATCCATTCAGAAGGCGTTGCCTACAACCGGATTGACTGCGAAGCCGCCGGAAAGAAAGGCGTCTATGTCTGCAACTGCGCCGGCATGAATGCTATGGCCGTCGCCGAGCAGGCCCTGCTCCTGATGCTGGGCTGCCTCAGAGACGTGGCCGGAGGCGACCGGGCTGTCCGCGAAGGAAAGCAGCAGAAGGTGAAAGAGGCCTATATGATCGCCGGCAGTCTGAAGGAGCTTTCAGACTGCACGGTCGGTCTCATCGGGCTCGGCGCCATCGGCCGCAGTACGGCAGAACTTCTGAAAGCCTTTCATGCAAAGGTTTATTATACCCAGCACCACAGACTTGAGCCTGAAACGGAGGAAGCGCTCGGTGTAACCTGGCTTGCCTCCCAGGATGACCTCCTGGCCGTCTCAGACATTGTAAGCCTGCACCTGCCGGTCACCCCGCAGACTGAAAAAATGTGCAATGCTGCTTTTTTTGAAAAAATGAAAGCCGGCTCCATCCTCATCAATACGTCCCGGGGCGAGCTCGTTGACGACAGTGCACTCATCCATGCCCTGAAAAGCGGGCGTCTGGCCATGGCCGGCCTCGACACGATTGACTGCGAACCCGTAAAAAAAGACCACATCCTGCTGAATGCATCAGAGGATGTGGAATCAAAAATCCTTTTCAGCCCTCATATCGGCGGGATCACCGGTTCCAGCTCTCTTCGCGGCTACGCCACGATCTGGGAGAATGTGGAGCGGATTTCAGCCGGTGAACGCCCTGTCAATATCGTAAATCAGGGCTTTCTATGCTGAAAAGTTCCACTTTCATCGTGTCGATATTTTCCGGCAGGTAGGTCAGGATGTCGTAATTGATCCGCGTGTTCATGTACCCGACCATGGCCGGGAACAGGAGGACAATCGCGATGATCAGAATCGGCACACGGGCTTTCACAATCCCCCGCGCAAACTTCTTCATCTGCAGATGCTCCTTTCTATTCTTTCATTACTAATATTTTTCCGCTGCTTTTCGAAATGACGGCAGGTCTTCACGAAACCTTTTGAAAAGCTACGCGAATCTCGTGACGGCCATCATCGAAAAGTACCGGCATTACGGCGCCTTCTTCCACCACCTGAATCCTATGAGCAGGGATGACCTGTGGACGACCTGCGGGAATTTCATCTTTAACAGCTTCCCGGAGATTGAGCCCTGCGTTGACCGGAAAATCTCCTCCCGCTATTCACAGAAACAGATGGAGGTCTTCATTGTGACGGGATTCTGGGGTTTTCTGCTGACAGGCCTGCACGACGGGCAGAAACTGAACCAGATGGAGACGGAGGCCCAGGCCCTCATGAAAGATCTCATCAATTCCGACATATTTGCAGACGTGAAATGAAAAAGGAGTCCTTCCCATGAAAAGACTTGCCGTATTTTTCCCGGGCATCGGCTACACCTGCGACCGGCCTCTTCTTCATTTCAGCCGGAAACTGGCTGAAGAAGAAGGCTATGAAACCCTTTGCCTGAAGTTTAAAAACTTTCCGAAGAACAGCCGGGGCAGCAAGAACCGCATGATCAAGTGCGCGAAGCGCGCCATCGAGCAGACGGAAAAACAGCTCTCCGGCGTTGATTTCTCCGCTTATGAGGAAGTGGTCTTCATTGCAAAGAGCATAGGCACCGTCGCTGCCGGCCGCTACAGCGAAAGCCATCTGCCCGCGGCCCGCTTCATTCTCTATACCCCTTTGGAAGAGACATTCGAAAAATTGCCAAAGAATGCCATCGCCTTTATAGGGGACAAGGACCTGTGGTCAGACGTATCGCGGGTTAAACGCCTTTCTGAAAGAATGGAGATTCCCCTCTATACCTATGAAGACTGCAATCATTCCCTGGAAACAGAAGATGTGCTGAAGAATATAGACATCCTGAAAGATGTCATGGAAAAGACAAAGGTTTTTTTGAAGTATTAAGTTGTATTGAATATCCCGGGAGCTGACGTAAAGCATAGAATGGCAAAAATTAATGCGGAAACCATGTTTCCATGATTCCCGCTCATGCTCAAAAAGCAGTATCTCTACCGGAATGCCATTAAAGCTCAATCTCTTTTTTCAGGCTATAGTCGACCATGTTGCTGTACTCGGCCTTGGCGTCTTCAAGTGTGAAGACCGCGGCCTTAAGCCCCGTCTCTTCATTGTAAATCTGGCCGAGCAGAGGAAGCACTTCCTTTGCCTTCTCAAAGAGTGCCGGATCATCGTCTACGACAGCCTTGCCCCAGATCCGTACGATATCAGAGCCCTTGAAACCGCAGACCTCGACAAGAGGATTCTTCTCAATCTGCTTATATACGTCCTTGTGCTTGCCTACTGTGAAGTAAAGCTTTCCGTTGTGATACATCTGGAAAGATACCGGCCGGGTCTTCGGCTGGTCCCCGTCCTCCGTTGCCAGGAAAAAAGTTCCTGCATTGCCAAGAAATTCGCTGATGCCCTGAAGTCCTTTGATTTCGCTCATTTTCTTTTCCTCCGTTAAAATAATATTATTTTGATGTAAATATGTTTATTACATCTGGTAGCATTAATATAGCGCCGATTTGTTGTAATGTCAATGGTTACGTCTAAATTTTTCAAAAAAACTTCAGGCCCCGGGATTTTTCTTCCCCAGGCCTGAAAACAAAAGCTTCCAATCTCCCGTATATTATTCGAACTCGACAAATTCCAGCGTGGCTGTACTGTCCGGGCCGCATCTCTTCGTCGCTTCCAGTTCATTTCTGTACTGATTTTCATTATTCTCCGGATTTTCCGGGAATTCTGTTGTCAAAATGTTGTCGCGTGACAACAGGATTGACAACAGAACAATGTTGTTGTAGCCATGTCAATAGCATCACTTAACACCGGAATGTCCTTTACATCTCTAAGCTCACCTAGAATCTGCTGTGTACTGGGAACTTTTGTAATTGCCATTCGCTTATAAATTTCAAATGCCTTTTCTGCTTTGTCCGGCCATTTTTCCTCGAGTTTTGCCTTGAATTCTTTTTCCACATAGTCTGAGACATAAAGATCAAAAGTCTCCTCCTCGCTTGCGGAAAAAAGTTCCGTCAGAAGTTTAGACGCCGTACCGCCGAAAACAAAAGCAGAGATCAAGACATTGGTATCCAGAAATATCTTCATGCCTTTGTCCTGCTCTTGCGGAATTCTGCCATGTCTCTGATCATCTCTTCTTCAGAATTCCATCCCTTGTCGTCGGCAAAAAGTGCATTCATCTCCTGTAATGCTTCTATACTCTTCTCTGCTTTTCTTTTTTTCTTTGAATCCGTCAGGAAGATAATATAATTAACTGCAGACTCATAGTCGGCCGAATCAAGATTTTTTAACATCTGTACTGCATCAGCAACTGGCATATGGAACACCTCACATTCACTATTTAATCGGAGTAGTATTCGAAACAACTACCATTTATTTCCCCTTCCGGGTCACTGCGATTGAAGAAATATCCTCTTCGACTTCTTCCCTGCTCTGGTCCAGATAAGGAAAGCCCATACGGTCATAGCAGGCAATCAGATCGGTTTTGTGCATGCCCAGGATTTCAGCAGCCCTGCCATGCGAAATGATTCGATTCCGAATATAAGGATACAACAGAATCGCATTCCTTTCCCTGGTATCTTCCTCATCAAGAGAAGTCACAAAGCGTTTCATTTCTTCCGGGATTGTAATTTCAACCTTTGTCATTTCCATGATCAGGCCTCACTTTCTATCTTTACCCGAAATATAGCACGAAAACCGGTTCTATGCTACTCAAACTCTCAAGAAAAATGATGGGTCTATTTTTATCCCGCCACGCATTGCAA
>OMTX01000025.1 GCA_900314085.1 uncultured Lachnospiraceae bacterium
CTTCGCCGCCGTCAAGCCCGCGTGGTTACTGGGTTTGTCAGCCGATGCTTTTGAGTGTCGGGAACAATAAGACGTCACGAATCGCCTCGCTGTTCGTCAGCAGCATGCACAGCCGGTCGATGCCGTAGCCGATGCCGCCGGTCGGGGGCATGCCGATTTCGAGGGCGTTCAGGAAGTCCTCGTCCGTGTGGTTGGCCTCCTCGTCGCCGGCTGCGGCAGCAGCGTCCTGGGCGGCGAAGCGCTCGCGCTGGTCGATGGGATCGTTCAATTCGCTATATGCGTTGCACATTTCCCACGTGTTGATGTAGAGCTCGAAGCGCTCGACCTTGGACGGATCCGAAGGCTTCTTCTTCGTGAGGGGCGAAATCTCGACGGGGTGGTCGATGACGAACGTGGGCTGGATCAGGTTCTTCTCGCAGTACTCTTCGAAGAAAATATTGATAATGTCGCCCCTCTTGTGGTAGCTCTCGTACTCGAGGTGGTGCTGATCGGCGAGGGCCTTCGCCTCTTCGTCCGTCTTCACGGTGTCGAAGTCAATGCCGGCATACTTCCTGATGGCATCGATCATAGAGATCTTCTCGAAGGGCTTGCCGAAGTCGAGCTCGACGTCGCCGTACTTGAACTTCGTCGTGCCAAGCACCTTCTCCGCCAGATAGCGGAACATCGACTCGGTCAGCTCCATCATCCCGTTGTAATCCGTGTACGCCTGGTAGAGCTCCATCAGGGTGAACTCGGGATTGTGGCGCGTATCGACGCCTTCGTTCCGGAAGACGCGGCCGATCTCGTAGACGCGCTCGAGGCCGCCGACGATCAGGCGTTTCAGGTAGAGCTCGAGGGAAATCCGCAGCTTCACGTCCTCGTCGAGGGAATTATAGTGGGTAATGAAGGGACGCGCTGCTGCCCCGCCGGCGTTTGATACCAGCATGGGCGTCTCGACTTCCATGAAATCGCGGCCGGCGAGGAAGTTGCGGATCTCCTTGATGATCTGCGACCGCTTGATGAAGACTTCCTTGGAGTCCTCATTCATGATGAGGTCGACGTACCGCTGGCGGTAGCGCTGGTCCACATCGGTGAGGCCGTGGAACTTCTCGGGCAGGATCTGCAGAGATTTTGAAAGTAATGTCATCTCAGACGCGTGGACGGAAACCTCGCCCGTCATCGTCCGGAAGGCGTAGCCCTTGACGCCGTAGATGTCGCCGATATCGGACTTCTTGAAGTCCGCGTAGGCGTCTTCCCCGATGGCATCGCGGGAAACGTAGATCTGGATGCGCCCCTTGAGGTCCTGGATATTGGCAAAAGAGGCCTTGCCCATGACGCGCTTGAACATCATCCGGCCGGCGATGGAAACTTCGACAGGATCTGCGTCGAGAACCGCCCGGCGGGCATTGTAGGCTTCCTTCTTTGCCTGCCGAAGCGCACTTTCCGCTTCCTTGTTTTCTGGATCCGCAGCTGCTGCGGCTTCCAGTTCAGAAAGGTCGGGCTCCGTGTAGCCCTTCAGAATCTCCGCTTCCTTCTCCTCGTACAGGCGCTTCACGTCGTCCGTGTGGTGCGTCTGGTCGAACTTCGTGATCTGGAAAGGATCGCGTCCCGCTTCCTGCAGGGCCTTGAGCTTGTCCCGCCGTACCTGACGGAGCTGGCCGAGGTCCTGATTTATATTATTCTCATTCTGTGCCATTTCATGCGTCCTTCTGCGTGGGTTCGAGCGAAATGCCGAGGATCTTGTAGGGGAACTCGCCGGCCTCGGTCTCAACGGTGACGGTGTCGCCGACCTTCGCATGGAAGATGGCGCGGCCGACAGGAGACTCGTTCGAAATCTTGCCCGAGAGGGAATCCGCCTCGATGGAGCCGACCAGCTTGTACTCCGTCTCCTCGTCGAGCTCGACGTCGAGCAGGCGGACATAGGAGCCGACGTTGACGACATCGGTGTTGATTTCGCTTTCGTCAACGACCTGCACGTGCTTCAGGATTTCCTCGAGTTCGGCGATGCGGCCTTCGTTCTCGGCCTGCTTGTCCTTCGCTGCGTCGTATTCGGCATTCTCGGAAAGGTCGCCCATGTCGCGGGCTTCCTTGATCTTCACCTTGATGGCCTCGCGCTCGGTGTCCTTGCGGTACTGCAGCTCTTCCTGCAGCTTGGCGAGGCCTTCCGCGGTCATTATGTTCATTTTCTCTTCGGATTCCGTAGCGTCCATCACACTCTCCTCTGTTCTTTTTTATGACTAATATAGAGCCGTTGCGCGGTACGAGCTTCCGCGCGCCGGCACTGCACCCACAGTAACTTCGCTATTATAGATTTCCCGCCCGCCAATGTCAAGGCAGGCGCCTGCTGCCGCAAAAAAGACGACCGCGGAAATGCTCTGTCCGCAGCCGTCTTCACGTATTACATTATTCTCTTCAGTCGTCGAGCTTGGTATTCGAAGCGTTCCGCACGATGACTGCCCGCTGGCGCCGGCTCAGGATGATCATCGCGAGGCCGCCGGCGAAGATGGCAAGCGCAATCGCGAAGCGGGGATCGAGGTCGCCATCCGCGGTCTTCGGCGTATTGTCTGTCGTATGAGTATTCCCGGTGGAGCCGGTATTGGAGGACGGGCGCTTGGTGCCGTTGGAATTCGTTCCGCCATTGTTCGTGTTCGCGCCGTTGTTTGTGTTGCCGCCGTTCGTGTTCGTACCGTTGTTGTTGGTATTCCCGCCGTTGTTATTGTTGTTATTATTGTTGTTGGGATCCGTGTTTGTCCCGTTGTTATTATTGTTGTTATTAATCTGATTAGGATCCGTCGTATTGTTCCCGTCGAGGGGCAGGAAGGTGTAGCCGTTGTTCTCGGCGAAGGTCTGGGCCGTGGAGCCCGTGTAGCCCTCAACCGTCGCGCCGGCCGGCAGTTCTATGGAGGGATCCAGCGTCAGGTTCCTGTTGCGAATCGTGATCTTCTCAACCGAAGAATTCGTGAAAGCGTTCGAGTCGATGCCGGAAACCGTGGACGGGATGTCTACGGTGCGGACATTTGATGCCCCGTCGAAGGCGTAGGAGGAAATACCGGTTGCCGAGGAGGGAAGCGTCATCGCTGCTGTCGTATAGCCCTCGGGAACCGCCAGCAGGCGGCCTGTCGAAGAATAGAGGCAGCCGTTGCTCGAAGCATAATTGGAGCTGCCGGGCGCCACACTGATGCTTGTCAGCTCGCTCGCCCCGTTGAAGGCGCGCGCCGTGCCGAGTCCGAGATCAATATTTGAAACGCTTGCCGGGATGGAAAGAGAAGTGAGAGACGTTCCCTGGAAGGCCTGGCTGCCGATACTCGTCACTGTTTCCGGCAGGGTGAGGCTCGTCAGCTGGTAGGCATCGGAGAAGCAGAGATCCGGGATGGCCGTCACATTCGACATCGTAACCGTGCCGACGTAGGAGCCCGTGAAAGCGCCGGTCTGCAGAGTCGTCACCGTATCGGGAAGGCTGACGGATGTGACATTTCCGTTGTTTGCGAGGAAGCCGGTGCCGATCGTCGTGACGGATGCGGGAATGTTGCCGCTCGTGTAGTCCTGCCCGTTGCCGGCCAGGGAGGTCGACGAGCCGTCGTAGCTCGTCAGGATGGTTCCGGTGCTGTCGAGCGTGAAGCCCGCGCTGGTAATCGCCGAGTCAACGGCCTTCGAGCTCTGGGATACAATCACCCAGACGGAAAGAACGATGGACATCGCAATCAAAGCCCACCCGATTTTCGTTCCTTTTTTCATCGCTGAAATTCTTCCCCCGATATTTCGTATGAGTCTGACAAAAGTCTCTCCTGTCATCCCTGACCTTCACTCCTTTCTATGGGAATGAAGCCTGTAGTTTCCTGAATGTGTGGCAGGTCTGCGTTTCCGGGAAAGCCCGGCAGCCGCCATCTGGCAGACATAATATGCCTACCATATCTTGTACATTATAAACTAGCTCTTCCACAATTTCCACTAGATTTGTGAAAAAAATACTCCCACATCTCAAGATGTAGGAGTATGTCGCGCTTTATATTAGTCATAGAAGATGGAAAACCGCTCAGGACGTGCGTTTCGCGACGACGTAGAGGCGGCCGTTGTCCTTGTAGTGGTCGCAGGTGGAAAGAGTCAGGAGCTCGTCGCCGGGCGCCAGGTCAAGGGCGTCGGGGTACATCGTCTGGCTCTTTACATTGTTCACGAAGGCGTCCCAGTCGGCCTGATTGCTCGCGCTGATGAAATTATAATAACGGTACTCGTCCGAGTCCTGGTACTTGACGTCGCTGAGGCAGACCGCCACGATCTCGTAGGTCCGCTTCTCGTAGATTGTGTTGAAGCTGATGGTCCGGTGGGCGGCGAAGAAGTCCGCGTCCTCGTAGTAGTCGGACAGCTTGCCGAACATCTGGCCCGAGTTCATATTGTGGCCGTAGATGATGGTATTCGTCGTGGGGTTTACGATGTCGCAGCGGTAGTCAATGAAGAGGGTGCCGTTGGAATCCGCCTGCTTGTCGAAGTTGCGCTTGAGATAAAAGTCGTTGTCTGTCGTCTTCACGACAGGATAATCAATGTCTGTATCCGCAATCGTAAGCCAGCCGGCGAGGTCGGAATTCCGCTGGTACAGCGTCTCATACTCGGGAAGGATGGTCAGCGCCGAAGGATCCGTGATCTGCGTCTGCGCGAAGGGATCCGTAATGGGCTGCGTCAGCTTCGTCCCCCCGTTCGTGATGGCGTCTGAAGAAGCGTCATCAGCGCCTGCTGCCTTGTCCGCGTCCGCTGCTGATTCCGCCGCTGCCGCCTTCTGTGCCCGGAGCTCCTCCGCCTGCTTTGCCCGGCGCGCGGACAGGATCTGCTGGCCGCCGAAGTAGACGAAGAGAGCCGCCGCCGCGCAGGTCAGGGCGACGCCGATCCAGCGCGTGTAGCCGGTCTTCCTGTCCGCTTCCGCCACAACCTCGCGGTCCGCGATCAGGCCCTTGGACTTCTCGGCGACGATGTCGCTGATGTGGTTCGAAAAGTCCTTGCCGATGGCGGTCTTGAAGGTCAGCCGCCCGTCGCGGATGTCCCGGTAGATGCGGACTGCGACCTCGGGATCCTGGATGTCGAGCTTCTCCTGGATGATGGAGATCTTCTTCAGGTCCTCTTTCCCGTCGCGGTACTCGTGGAAGCTGTGAAAGGTATATTCGCCGATAGTGAAGGTGTTCTTGTCTTTCATAGCTCTCACTCTATCTCAAAAGGGGCGGAAAAACAATGCCTCCCCCGGGCGAATTTCCGGGAGAGGCATTTTCATTTGATATGACTAATGTGGTGCGCGTCGTTTTCTGCGTGCCTGTTGATTACCGCAGAAAGCCCTGCTCTGCTTGCAGTTCCCGCGGATAGCCTGATTCAGCGGATATACACGGCTGCGGGATTACTGTACCATGCCGGGTTCCCCGCGCCGTTTGCGACGTAGGCTTCCACGGTCACCTGGGTAGAGCCGGAGGTCTTCAGGTTTGTCAGGCTCATCGACGTATTCGTCGTCGTGTACTTGCGGACGCCGGATGCGCTGATATACGTCACGCGGTAGCCGTCGGCGTGGGCGACCGCCTTCCAGCGGATCGTCGCATTGCTTCCCGATCTCGAAGATACGGAGAGCTGCGTCGGGGAAGCGACGTAGATATTGAAGGTCCGCGTCGTCGTTCCGATGTAGTTGCCGATACCGCGGATCGTTACGGTGGCAGTGCCGGGCCGTACATTGTTCCGGATGGTATAGGTATAATCCGTACCATTGCGCAGCTGAGCCGCTTCCGTGTGGATGGAGAAGATCGGGCTCAGGGCGCTGCCCGTGTAGCGGGTGTCAGACGGTCCCTGGAAGGTGCACGCCTTGATCGGCCGCTTCACAATATTGAAGGTAGCGGGCTTTTTATTATCCTCCGTTGAATACTTGCCGTTCTCCACGTCGACCGATGTCGTCGTGCCGTCGGCATTCTTGTAGGAAACCTTTGCGGTGATCTGAACCGTCGTATTCGGCCGGATGCAGTCGCCTCCGTTCAGGCCTGTCTCCGTGAACGTCACCGTTGCTCCGGTCGGCAGCGAAGCACCCGTCGTCGATACGACCTTCAGCGTGGACGGCTGGATCTTCGCGCCCGTGTACTGATACGTCGCGTTGTAGCCGTCAATCTTCAGGCCCCGGATTTCATCCGTCAGCTTGCCTGTCACACGGTATCCAGTTGCCGGAACCAGGAAAGACTTTCCTTCCTTCGTCGGCTTGACGAGAGCTGTGTATTCCGTTGCCTTCGCCCAGCTGCCGCCGACCGGCGATACCTTCGATACCGTGTACCAGGACGCCGGCATGACGTGGCTCTCACCCTCACTGTCTACAAAGTCCACGGTGATGTCCGGCGTAATGGCGCTTCCTGTCCGGAAGACGTCATTCGCCTTGACGGTGTTTTCGTCCAGTTCGCCCACGATCGTCATAGAGGCTGCTGCCGTGGAGCCCGTATAGTTGCCGGTTCCCGTGACAATCAGAGATGCCGTACCGGGCGCGATATTTGCGGACCAGTCTGCTTCGAGGCCTTCCGCCTCAAGATCGGTGTCAACAGACGACCGCTCGAAGTCTTCACCCGCTGCGTTTTTGCCGGAAATCGTGAAGCCCGGTGTCAATGCGTCGCCCGTGAAGTCCATCACCTTCTCATCCAGCGTCACCTTGAAACTGCTGATGTCGATGGAGCGGATGGAGAAGTAGGTCTTGTAGGAGCCCTTGTAATTGCCCTTCATCGTGACGATGATCTGGGCATTGTCACTGGCATCTTTATTGTACTTGTACGCGACGTCGTAGTCCGTATCCGGGGAGAGCGTCTGCTCTGTTCCGCCGGTCGGCTGATAGATGACTTCAACGCCGGGCTTGATTTCCTCCCCGGTGTAATAATAGTAGACGTCATCGCCGTCCTTGTGCTGGGCATCGTCTTCGAGAATATTGACCGTAATTTCCCGCGTCTTGATATTCTTCGACGTAATCTCGAACGTTGCCTTCTCGTTTGTACCGAAGAAAGGCCCCGTGCCGGTGACTACCACCGTGTAGGTGCCGACTTCCGTCGGATCTGTTACGGCATTGCCGTCTGCATCCTTGTAGGTAATCGTCGCCACCTTTGCGATGTCACTTCCCGCGTAGGACGCGCTGCCTGCGCTGATCGACGCAATTGTCGGCGTATGGGCTTCCCCGTCGTACTCGAAGGACGCCGGCTTCGTCAGCGTCACCTTCGCATCCGCGATGGAGGTGCCGATCTGGAA
>OMTX01000059.1 GCA_900314085.1 uncultured Lachnospiraceae bacterium
GAGGCACGCAGCGCGTGCCTCCTCTTTGTTTGCCTGTTAAATCTGTACAATCAAGTACAATTTTGGGTGCCGCAACCCGCTGGCCGTGCGGCTTTCAGGAAACTGAAAATTTGCCCGTGACAGGTAAATCCGTACAATCGGGTACAATTACAGGGAGTTTCCGCTCCAGTGCTCGACAAAGCCCTCGCCCATCGCCTCGCTGATATTGGCGACGATGAAGAAGGCACCCTTGTCGTATTCCTTCACGATGTCCTTGACGTCGGGCAGGTCGTTCTTGCTGCAGACGCACATCAGCACCGTGCTGTTCTCCCGCGAATACATGCCGGTGGCGTGCAGCCCCGTGCAGCCGCGGTCGAGTTCCTCCATTATTGCTGAAGAAATCTCATCCGTATTTTTCGAAAAGATCAGGCACATCTTTGCCTTCTTGCCGCGGTCGATGACGTAGTCCGTGACCGCCCCCATTACAAAGACAGAGAAAATCGCATAGAGGGTTCGCTCCATGCCGAAGGTCAGAAGTCCGATGACGACGATGATTCCGTCGAGGATCTGTATGAGCGTCCCCATGGAAAAGCTGCGGAAAGTCCGATGCAGAGCCTTTCCCAGGAGATCCGTACCGCCGGACGTCGCGCGGACAGAAAGCAGAATTCCTGAAGAGAGTCCGAAAAGGACGCCGCCGAAGAGGGCGACTAGGAAGAGGTTGTCCGTCGGGAAGATGTCCGCATCCGGGAAGATGTAGAGTTCCGCGGAGTTGAAAACGAAGCAGAGGAAGGTCCGGAGCAGGCTCCGCTTCCCGTCCGCGATCATGGCGTAGAGGAAAATCGGGATGTTCACGACGACGTTCGTCACCCAAAGGGGAATCTCAAAGGGCAGCGACTGGTCGGACAGGTACTTGATGACGATGGAAAGGCCGGAAACGCCTCCGGTGACAAGCCCTGACGGATCGAAAATGTACTTGACGTCAAATGTCAATATCGTCGCCCCGAGCAGGATGATGAAGGCATCCCGCACGCGGAGCTTCGTGATGATGCCGTGGTGGTTCTCCGTATCATAGGAATTTATATTTTTGTCAGACATGCTCTTCTCTTTTCTATATGAATAATATTTCTGCCCTTCATCCGGCGTATCTTCATCAAACAGCCCGCCCCGGCAGCGGTTTCATGCAATCGAGTAGAAGGATTTCATCCTCCTACTCGATGCAGCAACGCTGCAAGCAGCTCACAGCCTTCAGCTGTTTCGCTGATTGCAGTCGCCAAAAAGGTTCCTTCACATGCGAGCATGTACGGAACCTCCCTGGCTCGTTGCCTGACAAAAAAAGCGGCCTGCCCTTTGGCAGACAAGCCCGACTACTATAGCACAAAATTATTCTGCTGTCACTCTGTCGCGCCGCAGACGGGGGACGAAGTTCCCTCACTCCGCCGCGCGCACCTGCCGGCGGAATTCGGAAGGGGACATGTGATAGGTGTCCTTGAAGACGCGGTTGAAGGTCCGCTGGCTCTCAAAGCCTGCCTCTGTCCAGGCTTCCGTGACATTGACACGGTCCGTCGACAGGAGACTTTTCGCGTACTCCACCCGGGTGTGGTTCAGGTAGCCGTTGAAATTCGTGTGGAAGGTCGAGGAAAAAATCCGCGAAACGGCGTAGGGGGAGACATAGAGATCCGCTGCCATCTTCGTCAGCGACAGGGGATCCTGGAAATTCGCAGCGATGTAGGACACGACGCGGTCGATGATGTCGTCCGAGATGAAGGCTGCTTTGTCCGTGAAAGCCATGGATGCAGTGATCCGCGAAAGGATGACCTCGAGATAGCCCCGGGCCAGCGTCACCTGCATATTGCCTTTTCCAATAATCGACGCATCCGTACCGGTGATTGTCTTGCCCTTTCCGGTGAGCGCCTTGTATTTCTCCGCGAGTAAGGCACGCATTGCGTACAGTATGTCCGGATGCACTTTCTTCGCGGGAAGTACGGGATTCTCCGGTGCCTTCGTCGCAAAGAGCTTCTGGAAGGCGGGAACGAGATCCGGGGACGCCGTCAGGCAGATGGCGCGCGGCTTTTCCACTCCGAAGATCTGCGTGTGGCGGATGAGGTCCGGAAAGAGGACGACGAGGTCGCCTGCTGCCGCGGGAAAGAGGTCCGTCCCGAGCCCGGCCGCAAAGGTCCCTTCCGTCACGAGAACGAGCTCGATTGCGTCGATGACGTGCGGTCCTTTGTGGACAAGCTCCTCTTCGGAAATCTTGAACTGGATGTCGGTGTTTTCGTAGTAGGTATGCATGTGTCAATTATAGCCGCAAGGCCCGCGCCTGTCACATACAAAATAAAAGTAAAATCCGTGTAAATTCATTTAAGCTTTGCTTAAGGTTCGCCGCCTATACTGACACCATAGAAAAGAAACAGCAAGCGCCCCGTCCCCGGATTACGTCGAATTCCGGCGCAGGGGCTTACGAAAGGCGGTGAATACTATGAAAGCCGACATCTTCACCTTTGAACGGACGGAAATGAAATTCCTCCTGACTCCCTTCCAGTACGCGCGGCTCCTTGATGAGATTATGAATAATATAAAGCCTGACGACTACCCGGAGTCCCACATTTTGAATATCTACTACGATACCCCGAACGACTACCTGATCCGCCGGTCGCTCGAGAAGCCGGCCTACAAGGAAAAGCTGCGGCTCCGCGCCTACGGCGTTCCCGAAGACGGAGCTGCCCCTGCCTTCCTTGAAATCAAGAAAAAGTACGACGGCATCGTCTACAAGCGCCGCATCGCCCTCCCCTACGGGGCCGCCCTTTCCTATATGAAGGGAAACGGGTCTCTGGCGGAATATGTGGATATAGAAAGCGCCGCGCAGCCTGCAGAAACAGGGCATTCCGTTCACAGCGCATCTGCAGATGAAAATACCTGCGTACTGCGGGGAGACGCAAAGAAGGTCTACACGGACCGGCAGATTGAGCACGAGATTGACGCCTTCAGGAAGCGCTACACTGCCCTGCTCCCGCGGATGGTGATTTCCTACGACCGCCGGTCATATGTCGCGCGAAACGACAGCAGCCTCCGCATCACCTTCGACCAGAACATCCGCTACCGGTCAACAGCCCTCGATCTCTCCTGCGGGGCCTGGGGAAAGAGCCTCCTCGAAGACGGATACGTCCTCATGGAAGTGAAAGCAGCCGGAGCTATTCCCCTCGCCTTTGCCCGCACCCTCTCGCATCTTTCCATCCGGCAGACGTCCTTCTCCAAATACGGCGCAGCCTACACGGAGGAGCTCACCGCAGCGCAGCAGCCTTCCGATTTCGCCGTTGACAAATCGAAAATGCCCCTCTATAATCTTGCCTAAGAAGAGAGCACTGCGGCAAGCGGTCGGTCTCTGGCTCAAGTTATTAGTTACATTAAGCAACCGTCACTTGGCAGAGTGGCGGTTGTTGCTTTTTACAATGATGGTAATGGTAAACTTACCAACATGGAACGTAATCCGCATAGACATCACCTCCTCTCGGAAATGATGACCGACCGCCTGCCGCTTTAGCAGTGCTCCTGTTTTCTATTCTATAGGGTTCCCTGGCCCAAGTCCAATAAAATAAAATTTATCTTTATAAACAAAAGTTTATACTTTGTTCGAAAAAGCCGGCAGCGGGCGGAACCGCTGCCGGCCATATTAGTCATGCTCTGTCACAGAGATAGGTGATGAACTGGTTCGCCGTCCGCCCGGAAATGCCCCCGTGGCTCATCTCCCAGACATTTGCCTGAGCTAGGATCTCGTCGTCCGTGAGAGTAATCTCCGGATGGCGGTGGGCCAGCGTCAGGACGATATTCTGAAACTCCTTGGGTGCCGGCTTGAAGAAACCGATGGTGACGCCGAAGCGGGCGGACAGGGAAAGCTTCTCCTGGACCGTGTCGTTTCTATGCAGGTCGTCGGCGGACGCGTCGTTCCGGTCGGACCAGGTCTCGCGGATCAGGTGTCTTCTGTTCGACGTCGCATAGATTACGACATTGTCGGGCTTCGGCTCAAGCCCGCCTTCGATGACGGCTTTTAAGTACTTGTACTCGATCTCGAACTCCTCAAACGAGAGGTCATCCATATAGATGACGAAGCGGTAGTTGCGGTTCTTGATCTCACTGATGATTCGGTTCAGGTATTTGAACTCGTGCTTATATACCTCGATCATCCGCAGTCCTTCAGGATAATATTGATTGAGGATTGCCTTGATGGACGTGGACTTGCCGGTACCGGCGTCGCCGTAGAGAAGCACATTGTTTGCTGCCTTGCCGTGAACGAAGGCCTCCGTGTTTTCAACGAGTTCCCGTTTCTGCTCCTCGTAGCCCACGAGGTCGGCAAGCGTCTCATGCCCGCGCGTCGTAATCGGAATCAGGAAGTCGTTCGCGTCAATCTTCCCGCTGCGGTCGAGCCTTCCCGAAAGAATGTCCGCCAGGTCGTCGTCAATGCGGAAGGCCTGATTCAGGCCGAACTTGCCGACACCGTAATTTTTGTAGAAGGTCGTCACAGCGTCGTAAAGGGCATCAACGCTCTGCTCTCCCCCTGCAGCCGATTTTGCATCCTTCCTGTCGGCCTCTTCCATCGCGGCAGAAAGCCCGCGAACCTTGTCACTGACATTCTTGTTGTAAATCCGCTCAGCCTTCTCTACTGCCGTGTAATTCTCGATGACGGAAAAAGCATCGATATCAAGTTCCTTTTCCATCGCGGAAAAATCGAAATTGAAGAGCTTCCGGATGACGGCGAGATCTGCCTTCGCAAACTCATTCACGGAACCGCCGACAGCGCCTACTTTTTCCGATACCAGCGTGAAAGGCGTTTCCGTCATCGCCACCAGGTAGGCGATGTAGTTGTGCCAAAGGTTGCCGTCAAAGCCGCAATCCGTCGCAAGGTCAAGAAGCTCGTGGACGACCTCGTGAATGTCGTTCACCAGAGCCTCCCGGTCCGCCGTCTGCTGGCGGACGCTCCTGCTGTCAAACGAGTCGTTGAGGGACGACTCGTCCGGCGCCTGGTTTGTAAAGGCGTCGAAGCGGCGGGTGATGCCGGCAAGCTTCTTCAGAATCGGGTGCTCCCCCGCTTCACGGTAGACGACAAGTTTTGAAATCAGATAGTACATGGGATGACCTCCAATCCAAGTTTTACGGGGGATGCTATTTGCAGGAAACATGCCTTTTCTGCCACACCCGGCTTTCTGCGGGGATGTCATTTGCGTGATCAAGCCTTTCTTTCACCCGCCAGACAGCATCATTCCATTGTCTTCGCAATGGCCTTCATGTGGTCGGAAACCTTGATATGCTGGGGACAGATGTTCTCGCACTTTCTGCAGGCGATGCAGGCGGCGGCCCCGTGGCCGCCGCCGACCGCGCTCGCGTATTGCTCGCGTGCCTCCCCGATCCGCCCCGTCGTGAGCCGGAGATTCTCCGCGGCAAAGATCTCCGGAATGGGAATCTTCTCGGGGCAGCCGGGCGTGCAGTAGTGGCAGGCAGTGCAGGGGATTTCCGGCGACTCGTTGAAGACCTTCTGCGCCTTCCGCACGGCCTCCAGCTCCTCGTCCGAGAGCGGCTTGAAGTCGCTCATGAAGGTCGTATTGTCTTCGACCTGTTGCAGGGTGGACATGCCGGAGAGGCAGGCGAGAAGCCCGTCTAATGAAGCTGCAAAGCGGATGGCCCACGAAGCGTAGGAAGCGTCCGGGTTTACGGCGTCAAAAATCTTCTTCACCTCAGCAGGCGGATTTGCCAGCTTCCCGCCCTTGACAGGTTCCATGATAACAAGCTGTTTTCCGTAGCGGCGGACGAGCTCGTAATTTTCCCGCGCGCAGACGGCAGGGGAGTCCCAGTCGGCGTAGTTGATCTGCAGTTGGACGAATTCCACCTCCGGGTGCTCTTTCAGAAGCTTTTCCAGAAGCTCCGGCTTGTCATGGAAGGAAAAGCCGATGTGTCTGATGGCGCCGGCTGCCTTCTGCTCATTCACAAAGTCCCACAGGTGATACTTTTCGTAGCGGTCGACATTGTCGCTTTGAATAGAGTGCAGGAGATAGTAATCGAAGTACTCCGCCCCCGTCCGCTTGAGGGACGTGAAGAATTCTTCCTTTGCAGACTTCTCATTCAGGGAGGCGCCGGCCATGAGTTTCGTCGCGAGGGTATAGCTTTCGCGCGGGTGCCTGTCGACTAATGCCTTCTTCGCTGCAGCCTCGGAACCGGGGTAGACGAAGGCAGTGTCAAAGTACGTATATCCGCGGTCGAGAAACATATCCACCATCTCGCTCGTCTTTTTGATGTCTATCCCAAGCCCCTTTTTGGGCAGGCGCATGAGGCCGAATCCAAGCTTCCCTTGCATATTAGTCATGTCCTTTCAAAATAATATAAAATCGCAGTACGGGTGCTCCCCGTCCGATACCCGCCGGCGGCAGCACCGCGGAAGCCGCCGTCACAGACGCCCATACGAAACCGTTTCAACAGAATTGCGGCAGCGGATGCGGACAGGCCGAGCTTCAAAAAACCGGAAACCAAATGAAAAAATCCAGTTTCCTTTTTCCGTTTCTCTATGCTATAATAGCATTTGTCAAAGGGAAGTGGAAAGGTTTTCTGCTTCCGGGGGGTACACTTCTGCTGAAGAGTCTGCATTGCTGCAGGCTCCGGCAGGAACACTTCTTCGTTTGTAACTGTTCTGCAATGCCGGTCTGCGGGTTTTTCGCAACTTCCGCTGCTGCGCCGAATGGTTACTGCTTTTCAAACAGGGGGAATTCCACATGGAAAAACAACCGCTCACCAAAAAAATCATCTGGCTCTTTGCCATAGGGCAGCTGGGCTGGAGCCTGCTGTCCGCGCTGATCACGAACTGGGTGACGACATTCTACCAGCCGTCCGATGAAATGATCGCGTCCGGGCAGACGATTTTCTTCACCCAGGACCGCGTCATTTTCGGCGCCCTCACCATCCTCGGCGGCATCTTCGCTTTCGGCCGCATCTGGGATGCCATCACGGACCCGCTGATCGCGAACCTTTCCGACAGGTCGAAGAACCCGAAGGGGCGCCGGATTCCCTTCATGGCAAAGGCAGCCATTCCCTTCGCCATTTCCGCCGTTCTCATCTACTGGTGCCCCATCAACGGGGAGTCGCCGGTGAACGGCATCTGGGTTTTCATCATGATGATTCTTTTCTATCTCTTCATGACGATCTACTGCACGCCGTACAATTCGCTGATTGCCGAGCTTTCCGGCACGCAGAAGGAACTGACGGATATTTCGACGGCCATCTCCTTCACCTTCATCTTCGGCTCGGCACTCGGCTATGCGGCTCCCTACATCTGGGGCGCTTTCACTCCGGCTCTCGGCCGCGTCATGGCCATCCGCGTGACCTTCATTATCCTTGCGGCCATCGGCCTCATCTGTCTGCTCGTTCCCGTTTTCGGCATTGACGAGAAAAAGTATGTCCGCGTGCAGGAGACTGCCATCGACGCGAAGTCGAACGTCTTCCAGTCCCTGGGCAAGACCTTCAAAAACA
>OMTX01000024.1 GCA_900314085.1 uncultured Lachnospiraceae bacterium
TCTTGCGTGCTGAACAGAAAACATTTAAAAGGAGAAAAATTATGGGTCTTAACAAAAAGACAGTTGATGACATCGACGTGAAGGGCAAGCGCGTCCTTTGCCGCTGCGACTTCAACGTACCTATTGTCAATGGAAAGATCACGGACGAGAACCGTCTCGTAGCAGCCCTTCCCACTATCAAGAAGCTGGTCGCTGACGGCGGAAAGGTCATCCTTTGCTCCCACCTCGGCAAGGTGAAGACGGAAGAGGACAAGAAGACGAAGTCCCTCGCTCCTGTAGCAGAGCGGCTCACAGAGCTTCTCGGCCAGCCTGTCAAGTTTGCAGCTGATCCTGAGGTTGTAGGCCCCAATGCAAGGGCTGCAGTAGACGCCATGAAGGACGGTGACGTCATTCTTCTTGAGAATACCCGTTTCCGCCCTGAAGAGACGAAGAACGGGGAGGCTTTCTCCAGGGATCTCGCTTCTCTTGCTGACGTATTCGTAAACGACGCTTTCGGTACGGCTCACCGGGCTCACTGCTCGAATGTCGGCGTTACCGAATTCATCAATGGCCCTCACGTCGTCGGCTACCTGATGCAGAAGGAAATCGACTTCCTCGGCAATGCCGTTGAGAATCCTGTCCGCCCCTTCGTTGCCATCCTCGGCGGCGCAAAGGTTGCAGACAAGCTGAACGTCATCAACAATCTTCTGGAGAAGTGCGACACCCTGATCATCGGCGGCGGCATGGCTTATACCTTCCTCAAGGCCAAGGGCTATGAGGTCGGCAAGTCCCTGCTCGACGAGACAAAGGTGGACTACTGCAAGGAGATGATGGAGAAAGCTGAGAAGAACGGCAAGAAGCTTCTTCTTCCTATCGATGTCGTTACGATCGGCGAGTTCCCTGATCCCATCGACAAGGCAGATGTGCCTACAGTAGTTGTAGATGCTGACAAGATTCCTGCAGACCGCGAGGGCGCAGACATCGGCCCCAAGACCGTTGCCCTCTATTCCGATGCAGTGAAGAATGCAAAGACCGTCGTTTGGAACGGCCCCATGGGCATCTTCGAGAACCCCGTTCTCGCAGCAGGTACGAAGGCCGTTGCCCAGGCTCTTGCAGATGCTGACGCCACGACTATCATCGGCGGCGGCGATTCCGCAGCAGCGGTCAACCAGATGGGCTTCGGCTCCAAGATGTCCCACATCTCCACCGGCGGCGGCGCTTCCCTCGAGTTCCTCGAAGGCAAAGAGCTTCCCGGTGTTGCAGCGGCAGACGAGAAGTAAACTTTTTTGATTATGTATCGGGCGTCCGGTGGCGAAGCCGCCGGACGCCCGAATTAAGGAGATAATAATGCGAAAGAAGATCATTGCCGGCAACTGGAAGATGAATGAAACTCCTTCCGAGGCGCTGAAGCTGGTTGAAACCTTAAAGCCCCTCGTCAACAATCCCGATGTTGACGTCGTTTACTGCGTTCCCGCCATCGATATCGTTCCTGTAGTGAATGCGGTCAAGGGCACGAACGTACACGTAGGCGCTGAGAACCTCTACTTCGAGGACAAGGGTGCCTATACAGGCGAGATTTCCGCAGATATGCTTTTAGATGCCGGTGTCGAGTACGTCATCATGGGACACTCGGAGCGCCGCGGCTACTTCCACGAGACTGATGAGGACATCAACCGGAAACTCCTGAAGGCTCTGGAGAAGGGCTTAAAGCCCATCGTCTGCTGCGGCGAGTCTCTTGAGCAGCGCGAAGAGGGCATCACCGAGGACTGGATCCGCATGCAGATCAAAATCGCCTTTAAGGGTGTGACGGCAGAACAGGCCAAGGGAGTTGTCATCGCCTACGAGCCCATCTGGGCCATCGGTACCGGAAAGACCGCTACATCAGAGCAGGCAGAGGAAGTCTGCAAGGCCATCCGCGAGACCATCGGCGAAATCTATGATGAAGCGACAGCAGCTGCCATCCGCATCCAGTACGGCGGCTCCATGAACGCAGGCAACTGCAAGGAACTGCTTGCAATGCCCGACATTGACGGCGGCCTGATCGGCGGGGCATCTCTTAAGCCCGACTTCGGAACGATTGTGAATTATAACAAATAAACAGGGTTAAACCTTTGAAAAGCCTTCCGGATTTGCGATAGTCCGGAAGGCTTTATTGTGCTATACTGCATCTGTTGTTTTTACGCGGATTTTTCAAAAGCTGCCGCAAGGGAAAACTCTATTGATGAAAAGCCGGCTGAAAAAGTACATAGGGCTCGCTGCAGCGCTTTCCTCTGCCTTCCTGCTGATTTCGTGCAGCGGGGCGGAAGCGGGAAGCGATACGGTTCCTATTGCCGCGGCTGCTGTCAAGGATGCGGATGCTGCGGTTCTTTCGTCTGACACGGATTTCCCGGCAGCTTCCGACAGGCTGCTTTCCGAAGCGGAGACCATTCTTTCCGGCGCCTCCTGTGATTTCATCGGCCATCACCCGATCAATGAAAACTTCATTCTCTACGTGGCGGATCTCTGCGGAAGCAATGCCATAGATGCGATTGTTTCCGGCGGCAATTTCTCGGATCCGGAGGTCTGGTATGAGGCGACCGGGAAGAGCATCCACGTCCTGTGGGACGGCTACTGCCGGGCTACCGGGATTTCCTACTACGAAACGACCCGGACGAAGGTTCTGAAAGAAAACAAAGATACGGCGAAATTCGTCTTCACAGGAGATATCGGCATGGGGGAAGGTCTTGCAACGACGAAGTACTTGGACCTCTGTGAAAACGGCCTCAGTGACTGCTTTTCCGCCAATCTTCTTTCCGAAATGCGGGACGCAGACGTCCTCACCATCAATAATGAATTCCCCTATACAGACCGGGGCGAGGCGCTTTCCGGAAAGGCATATACCTTCCGAGCCCATCCCGAGCGGGTGGAAGAACTCAAAGATATCGGTGTTGACCTCGTTTCAATTGCCAACAATCACGTCTTTGACTACGGGGAAGATGGTATCCTTGATACATTTGATACCCTTGAAAAGGCCGGATACCCTTATATTGGCGCGGGCCGGAATATCGAGGATGCGGCTGAACCGTATTCCTTCATTGCCTGCGGGCGGAAGATTACCATCTGCTCGGCAACCCAGATCGAAAGGGCTACCCACTACACGCAGGAGGCGACGGAGTCTCTTCCCGGTGTACTGAAGACACTGCATCCCGAGCGATTCTGCGCAGAAATTGCCAGAGCCAAGCGGAGCGCGGATATCGTCATCGTCTTTGTCCACTGGGGAACTGAGGGCAATGCTAATTACGGGGCAGATCAGACGGCACTGGCCGAGGCCTTCGCCGGAGCCGGCGCGGACGCTATTGTCGGCGGCCACACCCACTGCCTGCAGGCTGTTGAATATGTGGACGGCATTCCCTGCTTCTATAGCCTCGGAAACTACTGGTTCTCCGCTACCGGTGCCATGCCGGACCGGTATGATACAGGTCTGGCTGAGTTTACCATCGGTGGAGACGGAATAGAGGATGTATCCTTCCTGCCCTGCTACTTTGAAAACGGGGTGGTGTCGGAAACTGCGGACGAAGGAATGCGGAAGCCAGAGATTGATCGCTTGAATGAACTTTCACATACCGCGGTTATCGCTGACGACGGAAGCATTTCTCAGAAATAGCCTCCGGATTCAGGGCAAATAACGATTTTACAAAGATTTACAAAGCACGCAATGCGTATTCTTGCTTTCCGCCCTTCCGGCCGGAGGAGGGGGAGCGGGGATACTTACATTAGTCATAAGACAGTACAGTTCGGCAGCAAAAAGGAGAAGAAAAGATGGAAACCTATAGCCCCATGAAGGAAGGCAAGGTACGGGAGATTTACGATGCAGGCGATTCCCTGATCATGGTTGCTACAGACCGGATCAGCGCCTTTGACGTCATCCTGAAAAACGCCGTTGTCGGCAAGGGCGTCGTCCTGACGCAGATGTCCAAGTTCTGGTTCAACTACACGAAGGACGTCATCAAAAACCACATGATCTCCACGGATACCGTCGATATGCCTGAATTCTTCCGGAATGAGAAGTTCGAAGGCCGGTCCATGAAGGTGAAGAAGCTCACCATGCTTCCAATCGAGTGCATCGTCCGCGGCTACATCACGGGCTCCGGCTGGGCGTCCTATCAGAAGTCCGGCGTCGTCTGCGGTATCACGCTGCCTGAGGGACTGAAGGAATCCCAGAAGCTGCCTGAACCCATCTACACGCCATCTACGAAGGCGGAAATCGGGGATCACGACGAGAACATTTCCTATGAGCGGTCCATCGAAGTCCTCGAGAAGGAGTTTCCCGGAAAGGGAGAAGCCTACGCGAAGGCCCTTCGCGACAATACCATCGCCCTTTACAAAAAGTGCGCAGACTATGCCGCTACAAAGGGCATCATTATTGCGGACACGAAATTCGAGTTCGGCCTCGACGAAAACGGTGATATCGTCCTCGGCGATGAGATGCTGACACCGGACAGCTCGCGTTTCTGGCCGGCAGACGGCTATGAAGTCGGTCACGGCCAGCCTTCCTTTGATAAGCAGTTTGTAAGAGACTGGCTGAAGGCCAATCCCGATTCGAACTACGACCTTCCGGCCGACGTCATTCAGAAGACCATTGACAAGTACCACGAGGCCTATACCCTTCTGACAGGTGAAAAGCTTTGAAAGAATTTATGACTACTATGATTCCTGATACCGGCGTTTCCGGCGTTGGCGAAGAGTGCGGCATTATCGGCGCCTATGACCTTGGCGGAGAGGACGTTGCCGGCTCCATCTACTACGGTCTCTTCGCCCTGCAGCACCGGGGGCAGGAATCCTGCGGTATCGCGGTTTCCGACACATCCGGCGCCTATGGCAATGTGGATTCCTACAAGGACATGGGGCTTGTCAACGAAGTCTTTGTCGGCGACCGGGTGGAGAAGCTTCATGGGAACATCGGCGTCGGCCATGTCCGCTATTCGACAGCCGGGGAGTCGACGCGGGAAAATGCCCAGCCCCTGGTTTTAAACTATGCCAAGGGAACGCTGGCCCTTGCCCACAACGGCAACCTCATCAATGCAAACGAGCTGAAACGGGATCTTTCCCAGACCGGCGCCATCTTCCAGACGACGATCGATACGGAGACCATCGCTTATATCATTGCCCGCGAACGGCTGAATTCAAAGTCCATTGAAGAGGCCTGCGGCCGCACCATGAAGCGGCTGAAGGGAGCCTACTCCATCGTCATCATGAGCCCGCGGAAGCTCATCGGCTTCCGCGATCCCTTCGGCTTCAAGCCCCTCTGCATCGGAAAGCGGGACAATACCTGGTTCATTACGTCCGAAACCTGCGCCCTCGATACCATCGGGGCCGAATACGTACGGGATGTGCGCCCGGGGGAAATCGTCACGGTGACGGCGGAAGAGGGCTTAAAGAGCGACACATCCATGTGCCGGCCGCAGGAAGAGACGGCCCGTTGTATCTTCGAGTACATCTATTTCGCCCGGCCGGACTCCTACATTGACGGTGTCTCCGTTTACGATGCCCGGATCAAGGCCGGCAGATTTCTTGCCCAGGACAGCCCCGTGGATGCAGACATCGTGACCGGTGTTCCCGAATCAGGCAATGTGGCTGCCCTTGGCTTTGCCATGGAGTCCGGGATTCCCTATGGAACGGCCTTTGTCAAGAATTCCTATGTCGGCCGGACCTTCATCAAGCCCAAGCAGACATCGAGGGAAAACTCCGTCCAGGTAAAGCTCAATGCCATGCGGGATGCAGTGGCCGGCAAGCGCGTTGTCATGATTGACGATTCCATTGTTCGCGGCACGACGTCCGACCGGATTGTGAAGATGCTCCGGGACGCCGGAGCGACGGAAGTCCATGTACGGATTTCTTCTCCGCCCTTCCTCTGGCCCTGCTATTTCGGGACGGATGTGCCGGTACGCGAGCAGCTGATTGCCTACAACCGCACGGTCGAGGACATCCGGAAGATCATCGGAGCGGACTCCCTGGGGTATCTTCGAATCGATCGCCTTCGTGAGATGATCGGCGGCCTGCCGATCTGCAACGGCTGCTTTACAGGCAAGTATCCGATGGAGCCGCCGCAGGACGACATCCGCGGGAAGTACGATAAATGATGTTTGTGCGGGAGGCCGCCGCAGGCG
>OMTX01000067.1 GCA_900314085.1 uncultured Lachnospiraceae bacterium
CGCACCGGGGGCCTGGAATTGTTACCTGCTGTGCAGGAAAATGGGTGAGCGGCGCGCCGGGGGCCTGGAATTGTTACCTGCTGTGCAGGAAAATGGGTGAGCGGCGCAACGGAGCTGCGGATTTGTGACACGCGGGGAGCAGAAATGGGTGTTTGAAGTAACAGAATCTATTTTTCATATATTTGCGCTTGACAGACAAGGAGGAAGAAAGAATGGCACAGGTTTCGATAGTGATGGGATCCGATAGCGACATGGCCGTGATGAGCCAGGCTGCGGATGTCCTCGACAAGCTGGGTGTGACGTATGAGATGCGCATCCTGTCCGCCCACCGGCAGACGGATGAGCTGGTGGAGTACCTGAAGGCGGCGGAGGACCGCGGCATCAAGGTCATGATCGCAGGCGCCGGAAAGGCAGCCGCCCTGCCCGGAATGTGCGCAGCCATCTTCCACCTGCCCGTCATCGGAATTCCCATGAAGACAAGTGATCTCGGCGGCGTCGACTCCCTCTATTCCATCGTCCAGATGCCTTCCGGCGTGCCCGTTGCAACGGTCGCCATCAACGGGGCAAAGAACGCAGGAATTCTTGCCGCAAAGATTCTTGCCGTGTCAGACGAAAAGGTCCGGGCAGCCGTTGAGGCGATGGCGGACGACATGAAGGCGGAAGTCATGGAGAAGGATGCTAAGCTGCAGAAGATTGGGCACAAGGCCTATCTCAATGCATAATTCATAATGCATAATCAATGCATAATTATGTAGAAGTGTTTGGCATCCTGGATTATTGAGATTAAAATCAGAGATTGAAATTATTATTTGTCCCCCGTCTGTTACGGAGTTGTGGGTACGAGGGACGGCAAATTGAAACTTGTCCCCCGTCTGGCCTGCCACGATGGGTAAAAGCAAGTGAGATAGAAATTTCGTCCCCCGTCTGGCCCGCCACGATGGGTAAAAGCAAGTGAAATGGGAATGTCAATTATGGAAAGGGAAAAGCTATGGATTACAAGTCAGCCGGCGTAGACATCGAAGCGGGATACAAGTCCGTTGAACTCATGAAGGAGTACGTGAAGACCACGATGCGGCCCGAGGTACTGGGCGGGATCGGAGGCTTTTCGGGCGCCTTCTCCATGGACAGCTTCAAAGGGATGGAGCATCCGACGCTCGTTTCCGGAACGGATGGTGTGGGAACGAAGATCAAGCTGGCCTTCCTCATGGACCGCCACGACACCGTCGGCATCGACTGCGTGGCCATGTGCGTGAACGACATTGCCTGCGCCGGCGGCGAGCCTCTCTTCTTCCTCGACTACATCGCCTGCGGGAAGAATATTCCCGAGAAGATCGCAGCTATTGTCAAGGGTGTTGCGGAAGGATGTAAGCAGTCTGACTGCGCCCTGATCGGCGGAGAAACCGCTGAACACCCCGGTCTCATGCCGGAGGAGGAGTACGACCTCGCGGGCTTTACGGTCGGCGTCGTCGACAAAAAGGACATTATTTCAGGAGAGACCTTAAAGGACGGTGACGTCCTCGTCGGCCTGGCTTCCACGGGCGTCCACAGTAACGGCTTCTCCCTTGTCCGCAAGGTCTTCGAAAAGTACATGACGCCGGACGGGCTTAAGACAACCTTTGCCGAGCTCGGTGGAGCCTCGCTCGGCGACACCCTGCTGACGCCCACCCGCATATACGTCCATGCCTTCAAGGAACTGAAGAAAGCCGGCGTCACGGTAAAGGCAGCGAGTCACATCACCGGCGGCGGCTTCTATGAGAATGTTCCGCGCATGCTTCCTGAAGGAAAGCGGGCTGTCATCGAGAAGAACTCCTACGAGATGCCTCCGATTTTCAACCTTCTGCAGAAGACCGGCGACATCGACTGGCACATGATGTACAATACCTTCAATTGTGGCATCGGCATGGTGCTCGCTGTAGATCCCGCTCAGGCGGATGCAGCCATCAAGGCAGCTTCGGCAGCAGGAGACAAGGCCTTCGTCATCGGCCATATCGCAGACGGCGACAAGGGCGTGGACCTCGTGTAATCCAAAGGAAGATTTTTCACAGGATGGTCAGATGGAAAGAACTCTGCTTTCCGGTCCGGGGTTCCTGTGCGGGAATGTGTTCTGTGAAAAGGAACGCGATTTCTTCCCAAGTGAGCTGAAAACTGCTCTGTTACCTGCTGTGTAAGCGCTTACAGGAGTGAAGCATGTTCAACATCGTAGTACTCGTGTCCGGCGGCGGGACGAACCTGCAGGCCATCATCGACAACGTTGAAAACGGAAACCTGAAGGATGTCCGTATCGCAAAGGTCATTTCAAACAAGGGCGATGCCTTCGCCCTGAAACGGGCGGCCAAGCATGGAATCGAGGGGGAGGTCATCTCGCCGAAGTCCTACCCGTCGCGCGACATCTTCAACGAGGCCCTGAAAACCGCCATCGACGCGGCGGAGCCCGACCTCATCGTCCTCGCGGGCTTCCTTGTCGTCGTGCCGCCGGTCATCATCCGGGCCTACAGGAACCGCATCATCAATATCCATCCATCCCTCATCCCGTCCTTCTGCGGCAAGGGCTTTTACGGGCTGAAGGTCCATGAAGAAGCCTTAAAGCGCGGCGTCAAGGTGACCGGCGCAACCGTTCACTTCGTTGACGAAGGCACGGACACCGGCCCCATCATCATCCAGAAGGCCGTCTACGTGGAAGAAGGCGACACGCCCGAGATCCTGCAGAAGCGCGTCATGGAGCAGGCGGAGTGGATCATCCTCTCCAAGGCCATTGAGCTGATTTCGCAGGGGAAGGTATACGTGGAAGACGGCGTAGCGCATATACGATAGTGGTGAATAGGTGCCAAATGCAACGAACCTGCCAATTTGGCCTACGCATTTTTTTAGCGTAGTGGTCAAATGTAACGAACCCGCCAATTTGACCCGGCCGGATTTTGAGCGTAGGGGTCAAATGTAACGAACCTGCCAATTTGGCCCGGCCGGATTTTTAGCGTAGGGGTCAAATGCAACAAACCTGCCAATTTGGCCTACGTGGATTTTGAGCGTAGTGGTCAAATGCAACAAACCTGCCAATTTGGCCTACGCGTTTTTTGAGGGCAGGGGTCAAATGCAACAAATCCTCTAATCTTGCCTTGGTTAGGGGGACTGTCGTTGGCGGCCGCAGGCCGACAGGACTGTCCCCCTTCAGAAATGAAAGGAGTTCCAATGAAAGTCCTTGTTATTGGAAGCGGCGGAAGAGAGCACGCCATCGTTACCAGCGTTGCCAAATCTCCGAAGGTTGACAAAATCTACTGCGCCCCGGGCAACGCCGGTATTGCAGCCTTGGCGGAGTGCGTTCCGATCGGGGCGATGGAGTTTGACAAGCTCACCGCTTTCGCTGAGGAAAAGAAAATCGACCTTACGATCGTCGGCATGGACGATCCCCTCGTCGGGGGCATCGTCGATGCCTTTGAAGCCAAGGGACTCCGCGTTTTCGGCCCGCGAAAAAATGCCGCCATCCTTGAAGGTTCCAAGGCCTTCTCCAAGGACCTGATGAAGAAGTACGGCATCCCGACAGCGGAATATGCGGTCATGCATTCGCCGGAGGAAGCCCGGGAATACCTGAAAACAGCGAAGTTCCCGATCGTCCTGAAGGCGGACGGCCTGGCACTGGGAAAGGGCGTTCTCATCTGTGAAACGCCGTCTGAAGCGGACGCCGGCGTGAAGGAACTCATGGAAGACAGAAAGTTCGGCGCTTCCGGGGATGAAATCGTCATTGAGGAATTCATGACCGGTCCCGAGGTTTCTGTTCTCTCCTTCGTTGACGGGAAGACCGTGAAGATCATGGCTTCCGCCATGGATCATAAGCGGGCGAAGGACGGCGATCAGGGACTGAATACCGGCGGCATGGGAAATATTTCCCCGGCTCCCTACTATACGGCTGAGGTCGATGCCTTCTGCAAGGAGCACATTTACCAGAAGACTGTCGATGCGATGGCAGCGGAAGGCCGGCCCTTCAAGGGCGTCATCTTCTTCGGCCTCATGCTGACGCCGGATGGACCGAAGGTTCTTGAATACAATTGCCGCTTCGGCGATCCCGAGGCCCAGGTCGTTCTGCCCCGCATGGAGACCGATATCATCGATGTGATGGAGGCCTGCATCGACGGGACGCTGGACCAGGTCGACCTGAAATTCGCGGACAATGCGGCGGTCTGTGTCGTCCTCGCAAGTGACGGCTACCCTGTCTCCTACGAGAAGGGCTTTCCGATTTCCGATCTCGACAAATTTGACGGGAAAGAATATTTCTGCTTCCACGCCGGAACGAAGTTTGATGAGAAGGGAACTATCGTCACGAACGGCGGCCGCGTCCTCGGCATCACGGCGCTCGGCAAGGACCTCCGCGACGCCCGCGCAAAAGCCTATGCCGCGACAGAGTGGGTGGACTTCAAAAACAAGTACATGCGCCACGACATCGGGCATGCCATTGACGAAGTGTGAGTAGGAGATTCGTCCCCCTGCGCGCAAATGAGAGCGGGAGAACCTTCCCCTGCGCACAGATGAGAGCGGAAGAACCTTCTCCTTGCGCATACCCCTGCGCGCATCCGGTACAAAATTTAATGCAAGCGCTTACATTGCTTGTAAATTGTATTTTTTCTGCTAAGATAGTACAGGTTGTGTCGGAGAGTATCTGCTGCAGCCTTGCTGATGCAGCCTGAAAATACGGGCTGCAAAACGCAGGACAATGGTGCCCTGCGGGAAAATATTATTCTCAAGAAAAGGGGTTCATATCCATGAGCGAGTACGGTTTCGGCGGAATGATCGCCAAGCTGAAGAAAAATCCGAAGACCATAGTTTTCACGGAGGGCGCAGATCCCAGAATTCTCGAGGCGGCTTCACGGCTCCTCGCTTCCAACTTCCTGAAGCCCATCCTTCTCGGCAATCCCGATGAAATCCGGGCAGCTGCGGAAGAGGCCGGCTACAATATCAACGGAGCCACCCTCATTGATCCCAACAATTACGACCGTTTCGACGAGATGGTTTCCATGTTCTGCGAGCTTCGGAAGTCCAAGGGCGTGACGCCTGAGCAGGCGCGCGGCTTCCTCTCCGGCGCCAACTACTTCGGCACCATGCTTGTAAAAATGGGCGTTGCGGACTGCCTTCTCGGCGGCGCTACGTATTCGACGGCGGATACCGTCCGCCCTGCCCTGCAGCTCATCAAGACGAAGCCCGGCAACACCATCGTTTCCTCCGTCTTCATCCTCGTCCGTGACGCCGCAACCGGCGACCGCGAGGTGCTGGCGATGGCGGACTGCGCCATCAATATCAAGCCGACAGAGGACGAGCTCGTTGAGATTGCCGGCGAGGCTGCTTCCTGCGCCCGCGTATTCGGCGTAGATCCCAAGGTTGCCTTCCTTTCCTATTCCACTCTCGGAAGCGGCAAGGGCGAAGACGTTGACAAGATGAAGAATGCTGCTGCCAAGGCAAAGGCAAAGTACCCCGATCTTCCCATCGAGGGCGAGCTGCAGTTCGACGCTGCCGTTTCTCCCCGGGTTGCAAAGACGAAGGCACCCGATTCTGCAGTGGCCGGCCATGCCAACACCTTCATCTTCCCCGACATCAATGCCGGAAACATCGGCTACAAGATTGCCCAGCGTCTCGGCAACTTCTCGGCATACGGCCCCATCCTTCTCGGCCTCAATGCCCCGATCAACGACCTGTCCCGCGGCTGCAACGGTGAGGAAGTCTACTCCATGGCCATCATCACGGCGGCTCTTGCAGACTGAGAAAAAACATGTAGAATGGTCTTTAAGGGCCGGGCGCCTGCGGCGCCCGG
>OMTX01000040.1 GCA_900314085.1 uncultured Lachnospiraceae bacterium
GGGCGCCGCCGAGAGGCGGCGCCCCTTTTTTCAAGGAGAAACATATTTTGAAAAATCTGTTTTACGGGAAAAATATGAACTGGGGCGTATGCCTTGCCATTGCAGCAGTCTCCGGTGTTCTGGCCGGCCTCTTTCATCAGGTGGGCTATATGAGCGGGACATCATTTACCGACTACTTCGTCGCCTGGGAATGGTGGGTCTTTTTCGGCCTGCTGCTGGCTTGCCGGAATTCCAACTTTGCTGTCGGGATATTTCAGACAATTCTCTTTTTCCTGACAGGGCTTTTCACCATGCTGCTTGTCCAGTGGCCGGCGATCGGAAAGGGGGGATTTTTGTCCTATGTGAAGGGACATATTATTCTCTTTCTCATTGGCACGATTGCAGGAAGCATTCTTGCCTACCTGGCTACGCTGAAGGGACCGGTTTTTGCTGTCATTCTGGCGCTGTTTGAAACGGTAACCCTCTGCTGCCTGGTAAACTATATCTTTTCTCTGGCAGCAGCCCGCCCCTGGCATATCGCAAGCGCGATTTTCTGCGGGCTGTCTTTTGTGACGAGCACGCTGCAGATAGAGCACGACCGGGCTTACCGGGCAGTTGCCCTGACAATACCGATTGTCCTTGCTATTGTCTATGCCCTTGTCCGCTACCATTTCGGTTTTGTCATGCTGACACCGCGTTTCTGATCATATGTCGTTTGCAGGTCAAAATATAGACACGCAGCGCGTATTGCACTATCTGGTCCTCCCCGCGACGGGGAGGATTTTTCTTATGAAGTTTGTGTGAAAAGTGAGGCAGACCACTTCGGCTTATGGTAGAATTCAAAATGCCGGTGGAAAAGAATGCGAAGACTTCGTGACACCGGCGGTTTAGGTGAGCGGCTGATGCCGCGCGTGACTTGATTACTCTTTTATAGAAGGGGGTAAGTGCCATGTACTTTTATCGCTGCATGAAATGCGGAAACTTCGTTGCCTTCATTGAGAAGACGGCCTGCACGCCGACCTGCTGCGGTGAGCCCATGAAGGAGCTCGTTCCCGGCGAAGTCGATGCAGCCCAGGAGAAGCATGTTCCGGCTGTCACAGTAGAAGGAAGCGTTGTCAAGGCAGTTGTCGGCTCCGTAGAGCATCCGATGACGGATGCCCACTACATCCAGTGGATCTGCCTCGAGACAGAGAAGGGTTTTCAGCTGACAAAGCTTACCCCTTCCGACAAGCCCGAGGCTGCTTTCGCCGTACAGCCCGGCGACAAGGCCGTTGCGGTATACGCTTACTGCAACCTGCACGGACTGTGGAAGGCAGACGTCTGAAAACGCGCACTGCCGCCTGAGCGGAAACAATTGATGAGGGCTGCAGAGTTTTTTGCATATTCAAAAGAATAATTCATCATACGCAATGCGTGCGATCTGCCGATGGATGCAAGAGGGCAAAAGAGCCGTTCCACCGGCAGGGTTGACTGTTCTGCCGAATGGATGTTGACGGAATCTTTCGAATGACAGCTTCGGAGAAACAGATCTGCTGATGAAAAATCAGAAGAGAAGTAAGTGCTTTATATTATTCATGGAGGAAAATTGAAATGGATATGAATGTTTCGGACAGCATCCGGTATACCGGCGTCGATGATACGACCATTGACCTTTTCGAGAGCCAGTACCCGGTTCCGACGGGAGTCAGCTACAACTCCTACGTCATCCTCGATGAAAAGATTGCGGTCATGGACACCTGCGACAAGCGGGGCTCGGCCCAGTGGATGAAGAATGTCCTTGCAGTTCTCGGCGACCGGAAGCCGGACTACCTTGTCGTTCAGCACTTAGAGCCGGATCACTCCGCCAATATTGCAGCCCTGGCAGACGCCTTCCCTGACATGCAGCTCGTCGGGTCGTATAAGACGAAGCAGATGATCGGGCAGTTCTTTGAGAAAGATTATTCATCCCGTATGATTGCCGTGAAGGAGGGCGAAACGCTTTCTCTCGGTTCCCACACGCTCCATTTCGTCATGGCGCCCATGGTCCACTGGCCGGAGGTCATGGTGACCTATGAGGATTCCGAAAAGGTCCTTTTCTCTGCGGACGGCTTCGGCTCTTTCGGGGCCATTTCCACCCATGAAAACTGGACGGAGGACGAGTGGCTCGAAGAGGCGCGGCGGTACTATATCAATATCGTCGGCAAGTACGGTACGCAGGTGCTCGCTCTTCTGAACAAGGCGGCTTCGCTCGACATTGCGCGTATTGCTCCCCTGCACGGGCCGGTTCTCACAAAGGATCTGGGCTTCTATATCGGCAAGTACCAGACCTGGGCTTCCTACGTACCGGAAGAAGCGGGCATTTTCTTCCCCTATGCGTCGATCCATGGAAATACAAAAAAGGCCGTTCTGGACTTTGTCTCAGAACTTACGAAGAAGGGGGCCAAGGTCATTCCCATGGATCTGACCCGGACAGACGTTTCATATGCAGTTGAGAAAGCTTACGAATACGACAAGATGATTCTGGCTGCGCCCACCTATGACGCCGGCCTTTTCCCCTGTGTAGAGGACTTTGTCTATCATCTCGAACACAAGCTCTATCAGAACCGCACCGTCGGCCTCATAGAGAACGGCTCCTGGGCACCCCAGGCCGGGAAAATTCTGACGGCCCGCTTTTCCGCCATGAAGAATATCACCCTTGTGCAGCCTGTCGTCACGATCAAGACGACGCGGAAAGCCGCAGACCAGGCTGCATGGGATGTGCTGGCGGATGAGATGCTGAAATAAGACTTAGCTGGATTACACATGCTTCGGGCGCTGCAGAAACTTTCTGCGGCGCCTTTTCAGACAGGAAAAGCCATGACAAAAAATTACAAGCTGAAAATCGCCTACGATGGGACCCGCTACTCCGGCTGGGAGCGGCAGCCGGGGAAAGAGACAATCCAAGGTAAGCTGGAGGCGGTCTTCACCCGCATGATCGGGGCGCCGAAAGAGGCGGCCGGCGATGAAAGCCGCGGCGGGGTCGAAATCATCGGCGCCGGCCGCACAGACGCGGGCGTGCACGCCCGCGGCGCAGTCGCGAATATGCATGTCGATACGGACTTCTCGGAAGAGGAGATCCGGGACTATGCCAATCACTATCTTCCGGACGATATCGCGGTGATTTCCGTGAAGGAAGCCTCCGACCGCTTCCATGCCCGCTACAATGCAAAAGGGCGTTCCTACGTCTATACGATTTTCGACGGGCCGGTAAAGCCGGTGTTCAACAGAAAGTACTATACGAGGCTGGAGCTCGGAAAAGATCCGGACACCGGCAAATACAGGGAACTCGACGTGGACGCCATGAATGAAGGCGCTGCCTACCTTATCGGAGAGCACGATTTCAAGTCTTTCTGCGGCAATCCCCACATGAAGAAATCCACGGTGCGTACGGTCGATGTCTGCGAAGTCCGGCGCAGTAAGGGCTATGTCTATCTCAACATCCACGGTAGCGGCTTTCTGCAGCACATGGTGCGGATCATTGCAGGAACGCTGATGGAAGTGGGCCTGCACCGCATGGAGCCGGAAAAGGTCGGAGAAATTCTCGAGGCAAAGGACAGGAAAGTCGCCGGGCCGACAGCTCCGGCCGAAGGGCTGACCTTTATGAGCGTGGACTACTGAAAGCGGGCGGAAAGGTTGATTTGCCTTTCCACCCGCTTTCTTTGCGCAGGGGGACGGTTCTCCTGCGCGCATTTTTATTGACTGGTTGCTGTTCCTGTAAAAACCCATAAAAAATATAGGAAAATACTTGCAATCAGAAATAAACTGTGGCATAATCTCTGTCAATGAAAAACCTATTTACTATATAGGAAATTCTAGACGGAGAAATGCCATGTTTTATTTTAACGGGAAAGGATATGCGATGTGTTGCTGCTGCAGGCGAAAATACAGCGGCTTGTTTTGGCTCGACCGGGCCTGTCCCGGCGCAGCATGAATTTATGAATTTTTAATTTGTGTTGAACAGTAAGCAGGCCGAAAAAGGAACCTGCTTTTTTGTTGCAGATTTTTCAAGCGATATTGGAACCTGACCGGATCCGGACAGCGGGAAAGCTGGTCCGGCCGGATTTACAGAAGGAGATTATCATGGGACTTTCCATCAATTCACTGGTCATTCACGGAGGTATCGACGGAGACGAGAAGACGGGAGCTGTCAATGTGCCCATCTACCAGACGTCGACTTTTAAGCAGGACGGCATCGGGCAGACCCGGGGCGGCTGGGAGTATTCCCGGACGGGTAATCCGACGCGGGCGGCCCTGGAAAAACTGATTGCCGATCTGGAAGAGGGAAATTACGGACTGGCTTTCGCCTCCGGCCTCGCAGCCATCGACGCTGTGCTCTCCCTCTTCAAATCCGGCGACCGCCTGCTCGTTTCCGACAATATCTATGGCGGTACCTTCCGCATTCTCGACAAGGTTTTCAAACAGTTCGGCCTGACCTACACAATCGTCGACACGTCGAACCTCAGCGCCATCGAGGACGAGCTTTCCAAGGACAGCGAAAATAATATTAAAGCCGTCTACATTGAAAGTCCGGCCAACCCCCTGCTCACCGTCACGGATATTGCAGCCGTGGCAGACATCGCAAAAAAGGCAGGAAAGCTCACGATCGTTGACAATACTTTTATGACCCCTTATCTGCAGAAACCCCTGACCCTTGGCGCAGACATCGTCGTTCACAGCGGGACGAAGTACTTAGGCGGTCACAGCGACGTCGTTTCCGGCTTCGCCATTGTGAAGGACAAGGAACTTGCCGACCGCCTCTACTTCCTGCAGAATTCCATCGGCGGGGTGCTTGGCCCCTGGGATTCTTATCTCATGATCCGGGGAATCAAGACCCTGGCCGTCCGCATGGACCGGCATCAGGAGAATGCGCAGAAGCTCGCGAAGTGGCTGACGGAATCCGGTTACGTGGAAAAGGTGTATTATCCGGGTCTGGAATCGGATCCCGGCTACAGCGTACAAAAGAAGCAGGCCAAGGGCCCCGGCGCCATGATCTCCTTTACCCTGAAGAAAAAGTACGACTACAGGAAGTTCTTTGAAAACCTGAAACTCATTACTTTGGCGGAATCCTTAGGCGGCGTCGAGTCTCTCGTTTGCCATCCGGCTACCATGACTCATGCGGCGATCCCGAAAGACATCCGGGAGGCCGTCGGCATCACGGACGAGCTCATCCGCTTCTCTGTCGGAATTGAAGGTGCAGACGACCTGAAAGCGGATCTCATTCAGGCCATTGAAGCGTCTGAAAAGTAATGCTTTTGCTTGAGCTGGCAAAAAAGATTGGTGCTCTCCGGGAAAGCAGAAAAAATGGACAGGAAGACCAGGAGGTGCCCATCAAATGTCAGTATTTGTAACTATTCAGCACAGAAAATATGTGAATGCGTTGAATGCTCGCATTCATAAGCGTTTACATATTTTCTGTGACCTGGCGGCGAAGCCGCCCGGAAGCCCAAGCAACGAGGATTTCGTAGAAATCCGAGTATGGGCTTCTGAATAGTTACCAGTATTTTTTGAATACGGATTTCCTGATCCGTATCGGCTCTTCATAGAGGAGGGAAAGAAAATGGATGTTTATACAAGCGTACAGGAAATGATCGGTCACACGCCAATGCTGAAGCTCGGGCACATGGAGGTTCCCGACGGGGTCAATCTCTATGCCAAGCTCGAGCTTTTCAACCCGGCCGGTTCTGTAAAAGATCGGGTCGGAGAATATATGATCGCAGCGGCGGAAAAGGACGGAACCCTGAAGCCCGGCGGAACCATCATTGAGGGAACGGCCGGAAACACAGGTATCGGAATTGCAATAGCCGCCTTAAACAAGGGCTACCGGGTCATCTTTGCTGTACCGGAAAAGTTCTCGGAGGAGAAGAAGAAAATAATGGCTGCCCTTGGGGCGGAAATTGTTTCAACACCGCGGGCGGACGGCATGCTGGGAGCCGAGCGGAAAGCGGAGGAACTAAAAGCGCAGATTCCCGGCGCCATAACCCTCCGGCAGTTCCATAATCCCGCGAACCCCCAGGCCCATTATGAAACGACCGGGCCCGAAATCTACGAGCAGCTGGACGGGCAGATTGATTACCTGGTGGCCGGGGCCGGCAGCGGAGGAACTTTTACAGGCATTGTGAAATACCTGAAGGAAAAAAATCCCTCCATACAGGGCGTTCTCGCCGATCCCTACGGTTCCGTTATCGGCGGCGGCGAGCACGGGGACTATGACATTGAAGGCATCGGCAACGACTTTGTGGCGGAAACCATGGATATGGACCTCGTCGATAAGGTATATAAGGTCACGGACGACGAGGCTTTTAATGCCAGCCGTAGTCTCGCAAAGAAAGAGGGCATCCTGGCCGGGTCTTCTTCCGGTGCGGCATTGTCCGCAGCAATAAGGCTCGCTCAGGACGTCGGTCACGGCAACATCGTCGTTGTCTTCCCGGACCGGGGCGACCGCTACCTATCCAAGGGCCTGTACGACTAAAATGCTTTTTGGAAATACAGACAGCAGAGCGAACGACGGGGCACGTCGTCTGGTGCAGTCATAGAGTAATCGCCCGGGTATTCAGACAATACGCAAAACAAGATGCAGTGCATATATCAATGATGAACAGGAGAATGTGATGAGAAAACATTATTTTGGGAAAATTGTGGCAGCAGTTACGGCAGCGGCCCTGGCCCTGAGCGGCTGCGGCATAGCAACCCAGTCCGGCTCCACGGACAGTTCGACGGACGCTTCTGCAGACAAAACGGCGGATAGCGCTTCAAAGGATTCGACCGAGGGCGCAGCGACAGAGATCAAGTACAAGGTGCAGATTCCGGATCTTTCCGGTTCCCTTTGCGCCGCTCCCCTGTGGATCGCCAAGCAGAAGGGCTTCTTCGAAGAAGAGGGTGTGGAAGTGGAGGAGGTATGAGGCAGTATGACCCTGCAGCAGCTGAACTATGCGATTGCCGTTTCCGAAGCCGGGTCCTTTAACAAGGCATCCGAGCGCCTCTATATTTCCCAGCCCTCCCTTTCCGCGGCCATGCAGGAACTGGAGAAAGAGGTGGGCTTTCCCATCTTTTTCCGGTCGGGCCGCGGCGTCACTCTGACGCCGGAGGGCAGTGACTTCCTCCTCCATGCCCGACCGGTCTGCGGCCAGTATGAAGAACTGCAGGCGTATCTGGGCAAGTCGAAAGACCGGAAGAAAAAGTTCTCGGTTTCCACCCAGCACTATTCCTTTGCGGACAAGGCCTTTGTGGAGCTGGTGAAGGAGTACGATACGAGCCGCTACGAATTCGCCATCATGGAGACGAAGACGAAGGAGGTCATTTCCGACGTTGCCACTCTGAAGAGCGAGATCGGTATTCTGTATCTCAGTGACTTCAACCGGTCAGCTCTTCTGAAGCTGATCCGATCCGCCGGCCTGACCTTTCATCACCTCATCGACTGTGAGGCCTATGTCTACCTTTGGAAGGGGCATCCGCTCGCAGGAAAAAAGTCCATTCGCTTTGAAGACCTTGCCGCCTACCCCTGCCTGTCTTTCGATCAGGGGGATGCGACGAGCTTCTATTATGCCGAGGAAATCTTAAGTACAGAGGAATACCCGAGAATAATCAAGACCAATGACCGGGCCACGATGTTAAACCTCATGGTGGGGCTCTCGGGCTACACCCTCTGCTCCGGCATCATCTGCGAGGAATTAAACGGAAGCGACTTTCTGGCCGTTCCCTTCGAGTCGGATTCCGTGGCGGCAAATTCCGTCATGGAAATCGGCTATCTCACAAAGGATAGGGCCGTCCTGTCGGCAATAGGCTGCTGCTATATTGAAAAGATGAAAGAGTATCTTGGGGTGACCGATTTGCCGGAAAAAGGATAGCCTTTTTCCGGTTGAAAAAGAATATCAGGAATGAAAAGCAGGCCTTTTCGGGGGCCTGCTTTTTTATGCCTTGCTATAGGGAAAATCTATAGCCAGAGATAGATTTACAATACTAGACAATAACCCACCGAAAAGCTAGGATTAAACCCAATCAAAGGAAAAGAATTTACCTATTCGAGAATCGGGGTGCGGCAGATGATCAGACTGCAGGGAATCGAAAAAACATTTCAGACGAAGGACGGACCGCTTCCGGTGCTGCAGGGGGTGGATCTGAAAGTAGAGGACGGGGAAATCTACGGCATCATCGGGTTTTCCGGAGCCGGGAAATCCACCCTGATTCGAACCGTGAATCTTCTGGAGCGGCCGGACAGGGGAGAAGTCTTTCTTGATGACATCTGTCTCACGAATCTTTCGCAAAAGGAACTTCGGAAAGAGCGTCACAGAATCGGGATGATCTTCCAGCAGTTTCAGCTCTTTGCCTCCCGGACCGTGTTTGAAAATGTGGCTTTCCCCCTGCGGCATACCGGCCGGTCCTCTGAGGAAATTACAACAAAGGTCAATGACCTCCTGAATCTCGTGGAGCTTTCCGACAAGAAAGACGCCTATCCTTCCGAACTTTCCGGAGGGCAGAAGCAGCGGGTGGCCATCGCCAGGGCCCTGACGACGGACCCGGAAGTGCTTCTTTCCGATGAAGCGACCAGTGCCCTCGATCCCCAGACGACGAAGAGCGTGCTGAAACTTCTGAAACGAATTAATACCGAGCTCGGCGTCACCATTATCCTTGTGACCCACGAGATGGACGTCATCAAGGAAATCTGTGACCGGGTCGGGGTAATGGACGGGGGAAAGCTCGTGGAAGAGGGCGATATCTTTCAGATCTTTTCCAATCCTCAGGCGGAGATCACAAAGAACTTCGTGGAGAGCACGATGAACCTGTCCGCTGTCTATGACCTGTTGGCTGAGGACAGCCCGGTCGTCAAGACGGGGCCGGGCGAATGTATTCTCCGGTTCCGGTATCTTGAAAAGACGACATCGGAGCCTCTGATTTCCAGCCTTTCCAGGGAATACGGAATTGAGATTAATATTCTTTTTGCCAATGTAGAAATCGTTCAGGGACACCCGATCGGGGGTCTGGTCGCCCTGGTGGGCGGGCCGGCAGCAAAGATCCGGGGTGCAGTAAGCTATTTAAAGAACATCGGAGTCGGAGTGGAGGTGATCAGAGATGACAGCGTTTTTCGAGCGGATTGTGCCTAATGTGGCGGAGAAAGCGGACGTCTTCGGCCAGTCGATTTTGGATACCCTGCTGATGGCCGTCTGGTCCGGGGTCTTCATTGTCCTCTTCGGTCTCGTCATCGGCATTGTCTTTGTCATCACCGGGGACAACGGCATCCGCCCTAACAGGGTGATTTACCAGATTCTGGACAAGGTCGTAAACCTCTTCCGGTCTATCCCCTTTGTAATCCTATTGGCCGGCCTCATGCCCCTTTCCCGACTCATTATGGGAACAGCCATCGGCCTCAAAGGCGCCATCGTTCCCCTGATCATCGGAGCCGTTCCTTTCTATTCGCGGCAGGTGGAAAGCGCCCTGTCCCAGGT
>OMTX01000010.1 GCA_900314085.1 uncultured Lachnospiraceae bacterium
TCTCGAGAAATGCGATGAGCATCCGGGGAGGCGCCACACAGGTATTGTTCAGCGTGTTTGCGAGATACTTCTGTCCGTCCTTGCCCTTGACGCGGATGTTTAGGCGGCGGGCCTGGGCATCGCCGAGATTCGAGCAGGAACCGACCTCGAAGTACTTCTTCTGTCTCGGCGACCAGGCCTCGACGTCGCAGGACTTGACCTTCAGGTCTGCGAGATCGCCGGAGCAGCACTCGAGCGTGCGGACGGGAATCTCCAGAGAACGGAAGTAGTCAACGGTGTTCTGCCACAATTTGTTGTACCAGGTCATAGCGTCTTCCGGCTTGCAGACGACAATCATCTCCTGCTTTTCAAACTGGTGGATGCGATAGACGCCGCGCTCCTCGATGCCGTGGGCGCCCTTCTCCTTGCGGAAGCAGGGAGAGTAGGATGTGAGCGTGATAGGGAGCTTCTCTTCATCCGTCATGGAGTCGATGAAGCGGCCGATCATCGAGTGCTCGGATGTACCGATGAGGTAGAGGTCTTCACCCTCGATCTTGTACATCATGGCATCCATCTCATCGAAAGACATAACGCCGTCAACGACCTTCGAACGGATCATGTAGGGGGGGATGACATAGGTAAAGCCCCGGTCGATCATGAAGTCGCGGCCATAGGCAAGGCAGGCAGAATGGAGACGGGCGATGTCGCCAAGCAGATAGTAGAACCCGTTTCCGGCAACTTCTCCCGCAGCGTCTAAGTCAATGCCGCCGAAGGACTCCATGATTTCCGTATGATAGGGAATCGGGTAATCGGGAACGACGGGCTCGCCGAAACGCTCGATCTCGACATTGTGGGTATCGTCCGGTCCGATGGGAACGGATGGATCGATGATATTCGGGATGACCAGCATGTCCTTCCGCAGCTTCTCGCGAAGAGTCTTCTCGTCTTCCTCCAAAGCGGCCAGGCGCTCGGCGTTGGCCTGCACCTGGGCCTTGACTGCTTCAGCCTCTTCCTTCTTGCCCTCTTTCATGAGCTGGCCGATCTGCTTGGACAGGGTATTCCTGTCAGCGCGCAGGCCGTCGGCCTCCTGCTGGGCCGCCCGCACCTTCGCGTCGAGATCGATGACCTCGTCCACGAGGGGGAGCTTTTTGTCCTGGAACTTCTTTTTGATATTTTCTTTGACGACGTCCGGATGCTCCCGGACGAACTTAATGTCAAGCATGATCTACTCCTATCAAAATCAAACTGGTTTTTTTCACAAAAAATGGTGCAGCCCCCGCACATATCCAATGCAGGTCTACACCTTGTAAAAACATAATACTCAATTCACTTGAAAAAGTCAATCAAAGTATTTGCCTTTGTGATGATTTTCACCCGCCGAATACGCTTAGACAGTTCAAAATATTCTCTTATTGAGTGAATAGCAGTATTTTCATCAGCCGAATATCTTCGTAAGTCAATAATGATATTGCATGACTGGTGAGATGCACTCTGTACAATGTTTTTTATAGTATATTTACTGCTTCCTACCGGTGATTTCATCTCCCATGGGAGACCCTGAAGCATAATATCAGGCATCTGCAAATTCTTTATCTGGGACGGAGGAATCAATTCCACATCCTCCCCAAGTTCAAGGAAATATCTAACTGTATTATACTCGTGTTCCTCTAAGTGAACACCATTTTGTTTTAATGCTCCTTTACCCATATTTAAATCAGAATTCCGCCGACAGCGGGTACTTGGCTGTCAGGTCGGCGACGATGGCGCGGGCCTTCTCTATGCCTGCTTCCTTCTCCTTCACGATGGCGGCGATTGCCTCTGCCACCCGGTCGAAGTCATCTTCCTTCAGGCCGCGTGTCGTGGCAGCCGGCGTACCGAGGCGGATTCCCGATGTAACGAAGGGCTTCTGGGGATCGTTCGGAACGGTATTCTTGTTCGCCGTGATGTGTGCCTCGTCGAGCCAGGCCTCGACTTCCTTTCCGGTGAGCCCGTCTGGAACGAGGTTCAAAAGCATCAGGTGGTTGTCCGTGCCGCCGGAGACGATGGAAACACCACGGAGCATGAGCCCCTTTGCCAGAGCCTGGGCATTGTCCACGATCTGCTTGGCATAGGTCTTGAATTCCGGCTGCAGGGCTTCCTTGAAGCAGACGGCCTTGGCAGCGATGACGTGCATGAGGGGACCTCCCTGAATGCCGGGGAAGACAGCCTTGTTGAAGTTGTACTTCTTGTTTGCTTCTTCTGTCGCCATGATCATGCCGCCGCGGGGGCCTCTTAAGGTCTTATGCGTAGTGGTCGTCACGATGTCCGCATAGGGAACGGGCGACTGGTGAAGACCTGCCGCAACGAGGCCTGCAATATGGGCCATGTCGACCATGAGGACTGCCCCGCACTTGTCCGCTATAGAACGGAACTTCTTGAAGTCGATAGCTCGCGCATATGCGCTCGCCCCCGCGATGATCATCGTCGGATGGCACTCCATTGCAATCCGCTCCACCTCATCGTAGTCGATGAAACCGTCCGCATTGACTCCGTAGGGAACGATGTTGAAGTAGGTGCCGGAGAAGTTCACGGGGCTGCCGTGGGTGAGGTGGCCGCCCTGGTCAAGCGCCATGCCCATGATGGTGTCACCGGGTTTGCAGACAGCAAACTCAACCGCCATATTCGCCTGGGCACCGGAATGAGGCTGAACATTCACATAGTCACAGCCGAAGAGCTCCTTGGCGCGGTTTCTTGCCAGTTCCTCGACGACATCGACGCACTCGCAGCCGCCGTAGTAGCGGTGAGCCGGATAGCCTTCAGCATACTTGTTTGTGAGCACAGAACCCATGGCGGACATGACAGCCGGGGATACCCAGTTTTCCGAGGCGATGAGCTCGATGTGGTCGGACTGACGCTTATACTCAGCGCAGATGGCGTCAGCAATTTCGGAGTCTTCGTTTCTGATGTCGTCGATCGTGTACATGGCAATTCCTTTCTGTAAATGAATTTTGCAGGCAGAGCCTGCTGCATCCTGTGCCCCGCAGACCGGGGCATCTCTTTCAAAAAGAGGCCCGATAAAAATCGGACCTCAAAAAATTCATCCCGCAAGGCGGAAACTTTTGTCCGCTCTTCCGGTCTATATTAGTAATGATCAAACGACAAGTCCGCCGTTTTCTTTTGTGGCCTTGACAGCCGGCTTTTTCTTCTTCTGAGCGACCTGCTTGTCGAGACCGCCCTTGCCGGGGAAGTGAACCTTCATCATATACCAGAGCTCCGTCGCAATACAGATGGAGGAGTAGGTACCGCAGACGACGCCGACCAGCAGAGGGAAGGCGAATTCCTTGACGCTCGATACGCCGAGGATCAGGAGCATGACAATCGTGAGCGCTGTCGTAATGGACGTCGACAGGGACCGGGAAAGAGTCTGGGAAATGGAATCGTTCGCGAGATCCTTCAGGGTATCCTTGTTGACTACGTGCAGAGACTTGTAGTTCTCGCGCAGGCGGTCGAAGATGACGATCGTGTCGTTGACGGAGTAGCCGATGACGGTCAGGATGCAGGCGATGAAGGCCGAGCCTACCGACAGACGGAACAGGGCATACATGGTCAGCGTCACAAGGACATCGTGACCCAGGGCGATGATGGCCGAGGAAGCCAGACGGAAATCGCGGAAACGGAACCAGATATAAAGCAGCATGAAGATGACCGCGATAATGACGGCGCGGACGGAAGTCGACCGCATCTCGCCGGAAATCGTCGAGGAGATATTCTCGGACTGAATGGACGTTTCTGTCACGCCGAAGTTCTCTTCCAGGGCGGTATTCAGGGCCTCACGTTCGTCGAGATTCAGAGTCCTCGTCTTGATGATGACAGCGTTTCCGTTGTTGACTTTCTGCGTCTGAATGTCGCTGTCCCCGGTGACCTTGGATACGACAGGAACGATGTCAGACTCGATCTCTTCAATCGTATATTCCTTGTCGAAGTTGACCGTCGTTGCAGTACCGCCGGAGAACTCCAGGCTGTAGTTCAGGGCTTTCTTTCCTGTCGCTGCATTTGCAATCATGGCAATGAGGCCGCAGGCGATGATGGCGATGGAGATGAAGAAGAAGATCCACCGCTTGCCGATGAATTCGAACCGCTTCTCGGGACGCGCCTTGCCGTAGATCTTTACATTGTCCACACCGACAGAGAGGAAGGACTGCGTGAGGAGACGCGTGATGACGAGGGCCGTGAACATGGAAAGTACGACGCCGAGGGCCAGAGTAATGGCAAAGCCCTTGACGGTACCTGTTCCCATGAGGCCGAGAACGGCTGCCGCAATCAAGGTCGTTACGTTTCCGTCGATGATGGCGGACATAGCGCGGTGAAAGCCGGCGCCGCATGCCGTGAGAAGGGACTTCCCGTCACGCAGCTCCTCCCGGATACGGGAGAAGACGATGACGTTCGCATCGACGGCCATACCGATGGAAAGGATGATGCCGGCGATACCGGGCAGAGTCAGGGTGATATCGAACCAATAAAGGACGGAAACAATCAGCTCCGTATAGAGGATCAGGGCGAGGGATGCAATGAAGCCCGGGAACTGGTAAACGACAATCATGAAGACGAACACCAGCAGGAGACCGATACCGGCTGCCATGTAGGAGGTCGTCAGGGCGTTGGATCCGAGCTGGGCGCCGACCACTTCAGACTGAAGTTCCTTCAGTTCAAGGTTCAGGCCGCCGATCCGGATGTAGGAAGCGAGGTTCTCTGCTTCCTCAAAGTCATCCATTCCGTTGATGACCGCATTGCCATCCGTAATGGAAGCCTGTACGGCAGGAACGGAAACGAAACGGTCATCGTAGTAGATACCGATTGTATCGTTGCCGTTGGAATACGCCTCGGACGTAGCGTCAGCGAAAGCGGTCGTTCCCTCGTCGTTCAGGGAAATTTGTACGACAGGCTCAGAATTCTTCGTCGTGGAATCCTGCTCGTAGGTTGCTGTAGCGGACTTCACGTCAGAACCGGTCAGGACGATGGAATTCGTGCCCTCGAGTTCTTCAATGGTCTTGTTCAGCTTGTAAGCTCCGGTCGACGTATCATAAGAATAATTTTCATTCCCGTCGGCGTCCTTGTGCTTGATGAAGTAGAGCTTGCCGGGAGTACCGAGCTCTTCGAGGATGGCATTCGCGTCGGATACGCCGGGGATTTCCACGGTAATCCGGTTTGCGCCGACCTGGTAAACAGAAGCTTCCGTCGTCTTCGTATCCTGACCGAGGTCGCTTTCAATACGCTTCTGCAGCTTGTAGATGGTATCCTTCATGTCCTCGGCCGACGGCGTTTCGCCGACAACCTCATAGGTGATGGACACCCCGCCCGCCAGATCCAGGCCGAGCTTTAAGTTTCTGTCCTTGCCAATGCCGGTCGACTTCAGAATCGACAGGGCATAGTAGCCAAGGGCGACGAGAACGGCAAGGAAGATCACCAGTACGATGACTCCTGTCCTCTTCTTCATGCGTTTCATTGTTTGCTACTCTCCTAAAGAATGTTGATAGATACTAATATAGAGCGCATACCGCGTACGGCAATCCGCCCTTCCAAAACAGCCCCTCAGGACTGAATGGTTCTACATTATTCTGCAAGCGCCGCATCGGCTTTTAACGCAATCGCGCACTCTACCCGCTTCCGCTGCAGCTCGCAGCCGATTTCATAGGGCAGATGAATGTCGCCGTTTGCATGGTAGGCGTTCGCTGCGCAGCCGCCGCTGCAGTAGTAGCGGGCAAAGCAGGTCCGACACTCCGGCTTTTCGTAGACATTGCACTTCTTGAAGGAATCGACGAGGTCCGTCTTTTCCACCCCGCGCCAGACATCGCCGAGGAGAAACTCCGGCTCCCCCACGAACTGGTGGCAGGGGTAGAGGTCGCCCTCAGGCGTGACCGCGAGATACTCACTGCCCGACCCGCAGCCGCTGAGGCGCTTGTAGACACAGGGACCGCCGGAAAGGTCGATCATGAAGTGGTAGAAGTTGAAATCCTTCGCCGTCCCGCGCCTTTTCTGCATCTCCGCAGTCAATATATCGTACTGCTCGAGAAGGACGGGGATGTCCTCTTTGCGGATGGCGTAGTCATTCGAAGGATCCGCCACGACAGGCTCGACGGAAATCTCGTGAAAGCCCTGATCGGCCAGCCACAAAACGTCCTTTGCGAAATCGAGGTTGTAGTGGGTGTAGGTTCCGCGGACATAGTACTCTTTTCCGAGTGCCTCCCGCGAGTCCGCGAATTTCTTCAGTTTCGGCAGGATGATGTCGAGGGAGCCCTTGCCCGTCTTCGTCGGCCGCATGCGGTCGTGAACCTCCGGGCGCCCGTCAATCGAAAGGACGACATTGTCCATCTCCCGGTTGCAGAAGTCAATGACCTCATCCGTGATCAGGACGCCGTTCGTCGTGATCGTAAAGCGGAAGTGCTTACCAGTCTTCTTTTCGAGATCACGGCCATAGGCGACAAGGCGCTTGACAACGTCCCAGTTCATCAGGGGCTCGCCCCCGAAGAAGTCGACCTCGATATTCGTCCGGCCTCCGCAGTGGCTCGCTACAAAGTCCAGCGCCCGGCAGCCGGTCTCATAGGACATGAGTCCTTTGGGGCCGTGGTACTCGCCCTGGCCGGCGAAGCAGTAGCGGCAGTTCAGGTTGCAGTCATGGGCGACGTGCAGGCACAGGGCCTTGACAACGGTCGGGTGATTGGCAAAGCGCTGAATGCTGTCCTCGTAAGGATCCTCTGTGAAGAGGTCGCCGTCATCGGAAAGAGCCTTGATCTCTTCGCAGGCTTCCGCGATGTCTTTGTCCGAAGTCTTCGGGAAAGCCTTCTTCACTCCGGAGAGAATTTTCTTCGCCGTCGTCTTCCCGGCCGCAATCCGCCCGATGATGTCATAGGTGAGGTCGTCGACCACATGCACCGCCCCGCTGTTTTCATCGAGGACGATATTTCGGCCGCACTGTCTGTACTCGTGAATCAAAACAAATCCTTTTCACAACAAAAGAACATGACGGCAGGCAGGCCCGTCGCCATGTCCTTAAAACTCAATATCCAAAAATTCAGCCCTACATTCAAATTCCTTCGGGCTGACCGGCCGGCTCTTACTGAGCAGCCTTTGCGAGCTTTTCGCAGGACTGATTGCCAACCGTGCAGGAGGTCTTGCAGGCGCTCTGGCAGGAGGTACGGCACTCGCCGCAGCCGCCGGTCTTTACGGTGTTTGTGAGTTTGCGTGTGTTCAGAGTCTGAATGTGCTTCATAGTGAAACTCCCTTCATAAAAATAATATCCGTGCCGGCTTTCCCGGCTCTGTTTTCCGGTAATTCAAGGCGTGAATTTCGCGTCAGTGCAAAACACGCGGAAGATATTATACCATAGGAAAGGAAAATTGCCACCCGGAATTTTTTCTTTTCCTATACATTTACCGGATCCGTGTATTCTGCCGCTTTCCCGGCATCACTCCGTCACGGCATTGTCCGCAGCCCAGGCCAGAGCCTTCGATGCGAGATAATAATTCTTCACGACATCTTCCCCGCCCACATTTGTAAAGAAGGTGTCTTCATCGGAAACGGAAAACTGGCTCATCATGCTCTGCACATATGAGTCATAGCCCTCTTCGTCCACGGAAATATTTTCCTTTGCTGCGATCGCAAGGAGGATGTATTCCTGTTTGTCCTGCTCGGAAACGGAAGAGTCGACTGTCGCGTTTTCCGTAATCGCGTCGAGAACCGCCTTCTTTAAGAGGGCGTCCTCATTCGCATTGACATAGGACGTATACTGCTGCTTCAGGTAGTTTTCCTTGAAGTCGGCGACATCCGCGCTCCCGAATTTTTCCTTCACAAAAGCATCCGTCAGGGTGTCATAGGTCATCTTCGTGCAGATGTAGTTCACGGTAAAGCGGAAGATGACTTCCTTGCCGGCGAGGTCCGTCGCCCCGTAGTTGTCCGGGAAAGTCACATGAGAGTCGACCGTGGAGCCGACCGTCGCGCCGACGAGACCGGACGTAAAGCCGTCGATATAGCCGGTACCCTGAACCGCATCCTTGTTTCCTGCCACGTCGATGTAGACGTCGCTTGCCGTGCCTCCGTCGAAGGCCACGCCGTCCTTCAGTCCCTGATAGTCGATATTTACGATATCGTTCTCCCCAACCGTGTTCTTGCTGTCATCGCGGGACAGGCTGTCCTCCCCGGTCAGCAGATTCGTATTGCAATAGGTAGCAAGATCCTCTTCCGAAGGGTTGTCTGCAGAAGGGGGATTGACCTTGATCCCCTTGTAGTCGCCCAGGGTGACGAGAGAAAGGGCATCCTGCTCCATCGCTGTCAGGGCAGTGTCACTGCTGTCCTCAGAGCTGTCCGAAGACTGATCGCTCGTATCTTCCTTTTTGCTGTCATCCGTTTTCTTTTCGCAGGAGGCCAGCATCGAGGCTGTCATCAGAGCCGCAAGAAGCAGAGCACCTGTCTTTTTCCAATTCTTCATTATGAATAATCTCTCCTTTTTCTCTTGTACGGGGCCGCTCCCCGTCCGCTCCGCCCGCATCATACGTACGCGCACAGTTTTCTTATCATAGCATTTATTGCAATTCAATGCTACAAATGTTATTATCGTCAGGCTGAATTTTTTTCGATTTCGGAGGTTTTCACTATGCCTACATGGGCCATTGTCATGCTGATCATCATTGCCGTCCTCATCGCCGGCATTATCGTTCTTTACTTCCTCGGGAAGAAAGCCGAAAAAAAGAAGGCGGAGCAGGACGAGCTCATCCGCTCCTCTTCCCAGCCCGTATCCCTCCTCGTCATTGACAAGAAGATGCTGCGTCTGAAGGACTCCGGGCTTCCTGCCCAGGCTGTACAGCAGGCCGGCCGCTTCTCAAAGAACGCGAAAGTCCCGATCGTAAAGGTGAAGATCGGTCCCAAAGTCATGAACCTGATTGCCGATCCGGAAATCTTCGACCAGATTCCCGTGAAGAAGGAAGTGAAGGCAATGGTTTCCGGCCTCTACATCACGTCCGTCAAGGGACTTCACGGAAAGATTGAAGCCCCCGTTCAGGAGAAGAAGGGACTTCGGGCCAAGCTGGCTGCCCTTCGCAAGAAGGTCACTTCGTAAGGCAGACGCGAAATATTATTCATGAGATAAAGCGAGCCGCCCCGGAACAGACCGGGGCGGCTTTTTCATGCTCAATTTTCCTCTATTTCTTTTCGTATATTCCCAATAGTTTCTTCACTTTTTCCGGGAATTCAGCCACTATTTGGGAGGAAACACTATCCTGAAGATACGCCGGATTTATTTCCGCCTTATCATAATGGAGATAGGTACGGTTTGTCTTTCGGCGCAACAAGTCGGTAAAAAAGCGCTCCCAGCTAAAGTACTCCCTGCTCTCAATGAAGTCCTCCGGCTGCTCCAGGATTCGACTGACCTCTCCTTCATTAATCAAAGCAGATTTCAAGATCAGCCATTCGAAGGATTCCGGCAAGAACAACAAGAGATGAAAGCCTTGCTCTCGTAATCGGTCAACTCTTTCCATCTCCGGGCCGAAAGCTGCGCCGTCTGCGAAAACCAATGGATGCCTGTCTTTCAAGGCGAGAATCTTTGCCGGAATGTTTGATTTTCCGGATGCGGAAACACATGTCATTTCAGAAGAATGCTCCGCCAAAGCATATTTGAGGAACTGGTATCCGGAATTGGAATCCTCTGTGACGCAAATATCTGCTTTCTCTGCATCAGCTGTGTTCCCGTAGATTCGATAGAATTCGTTATATACCTGTTTCAGTCCTGCATATTTCCCTGAAACACGGATTCCGTATATCTCGGTCACGCTATAGGGCAGGGATGGGAGCCGGTCCCGCGTAATGATGACATAATAATTATCAGAAGCTTGTATTGCTTCTGCAAATTCCTGCGACTTTACGAAATGGTCATCTTCGTCAATGAATACAATGCTGTCCCTGATTACTGCAAGGTTTTCCTGCCAGCGGACACTATTGATCACAACACAAGCTTTATCACAGCTTAGCCGCACTCCGCTGGCCTCTCCATCCTGCTGATACAGTGACAGCATACCAATCAACGTGGTTTTCCCTGTCGCCGAATTTCCGCGAATAACCGTGATATTTCGATGGATTGTGAAATCATACCGCAGTCTTTTGTTCTCAATGACTACCTGATGCGCGCCCTTCATCGTTCCTGCTCCTTATACAAGCTGAACTGCTTCCGTCACATAGGACAGCCCATCCGTAACCACCTTATCCGTATTCAAAACATGAATCTGAAAAGGTCCTTTTCCGAAATCCATAATATTATGCAAGGCTATCGTAAGTTCCTTCGTTTCTGCTATCTTCAGAATCCATTTCGCGCAATTATCCCCGCATGCAGAGCCGTTAAAAACCCTCCCGGATTCATCAAAAGCCATCAGGATCAATGTTTTTACACCGCCGGAAAGCTCCCTTGGTGTAATCGCTCCTAAAACCGGACTGTCTATAACTCTTGCGCTGACGACATCGGACCTGTCCACATCCCGGATCATCTCTTTTGAAAGATCATCCGTGATCCACTCATCCTCATATTGATTGATGAAATAGCTTGAAGGATTATAAACTTCACCAACCACATCACCAAAATATATATGCAGCATAATTTCCCTGCCTCATATAAAAATTCAATTAATATCTGCAACAAACATCCAACACAATTCAAGGGCCATTGAATAACGCCCCAAACAAAGGAATCATACTGTAGTATATCAAAAAATCCGTACACGGGAAACGAATTCCGGCCCATGGCAATATTCCAAGAGATGGATATTATCAGGCATTATGAGCTTGTCATGTTCATTTCAGTTCCATTTTATTTTAAGAAAATGCCTGTTCGCCCCAACCTTGACAGGAATTCTTCAAAATTCCCGGTTCCGTCTCATTGGACGAATTCATTGAAATTTCTAATGCTGCAGAGAGTCTGATTGACTACTGCTGAGAACGGAATCTCCATTCAAATAATTAATTTCCACACCCGGCTGCACGTTGTAACAGAAAATACAGAAATGAAAGTTGTCATCTTCGACGGACCTGGCTTCCATCAGGACGCCGGAAGCTACAAGATTTTCGCCTTCAAAGATTGGTGTCACCCTATAAAGAACGTGATGCCCGGTTCTTTCCACGTAAGCCGCAGTATCGTTCTCATACGGCAGCATACCTTCCGTATTCATATACCGGGTTCCGGTGATCAGGTTCTTCGTGTTGGCATTCTCACCGGCCAGCTCATAAGCAATCAGATGGCAACGGTTATAGAGATAATTCCCCTCAATCACTCCATTGTATTTAACCGTGTGCCAGCCCGAAGGCCGGACCGCACCAATTGTCCCTCTTGGCTCCGTAGGCATGAGTTCCTTACAGATATTGGCAAAGGCCACACCGCAGCGGCCGAGAGAATCCAGGTCACTGTACTTTTCAAATGCAGTCGTCGTTAAATCGTCCGCAGTAAAGAAGGGAACATTATTATTGATGACAACAAACGGCTGTCCGGAATAGACCGGAACCTGCGAAAAATCAAAGGAGGACGTTTCTTCCTCAGGGGCATTATTATTCTCGTCCTTTTCCCCTTCCGACTCTTCCTGAACTTCCACTGAATCCGGCTGCTTGGCGTCCGAATCCAAAGATGTCGTGTCATTTCCGGAAAATCCGAATATCAGCAGAACGGCAAGTATGACGAGCAGAAACCTGCAAACCTGCTTCAATAATTCAATCGGTTTCATCAGCATTCATCTTCATGACGTTTCATCCATTCATCCCAGGCGGGGAAAATCAGATACGCCTTTTTCCACCCTTTTCTCCGAGCAGAGCAGACCGCTGCATGGCCTCATCGAGAGTCTGTATGGAAACCGAGCCTTGCACCGGATCCGGTATCTCCGCCACAGTAAAAGTCACGGCTTCCATGTCGATTTTTTTCATCTTGACATCACCTGCAAAAGACATTATTCTGCATTATATCAAATTCCTAAAGGCAGGACATTCTCTTCTGCCCGCTGCATTCCGCAGCTGAAGTTTTCCTTTCCGGAAGGCTTCAAGTTCCCACATTATTCTTCTATTTCTCTTTGGAAATGGAAAAGAGCCCTTGGCGATGCTATAATTGACCAGGCTGTTCTTGACCAACGGGACAGTGAAGAAGGACGGCGAATGTATATGACGCTTCAAGAACACTACGATGAAGAACGGAATATCGGCAAAGAGGAAGGGCGCACCGAAGGACAAAATGAACTGCTCTTTCGCCAGGTAAATGATGGTGTACTGACTCCGGGACAGGGAGCCGGTTATATGAACGTCTCCACCGCTGATTCATCAAGAAAATGGAAGCTGCCGGCTACAAACTGCCGGCAGCCCAGTGATATCAAAGGCCGGGCCAGTGTCTCTGAAAACTTTTGTCAGTTTGGATGACTTTTTTCATTTCCTGCTTTTGTCTAAGTACTAAAAATAATGCCGGGCAAAGTCCGAAAAAGACATTGCCCGGCATTCATATTCTCTGCTTTATCTGCACTCCTTCAGGTACTCCCCCGTCGCCTGGTGGTAGGGATCCTCCGCGAGAGCCTTCTCAAACTCTCCAGCTGCCTTTGCCCTGTCGCCGAGACCAAGAGCGCCCAGTCCGAGAAGGTAATGGCAGTGAGCGCGATTCTTCCGGTCCATGTCCTCGTCGAAGATCAGGAACTCCGGCATGGAAACCGCGAAGTAGTCCGGCTCATAGACGTCCTCCATGTGATTCTGTCCGTAGTCAATGAGCTTGTAGAAGCGGGCGTTTGCGGCATTCAGATCGCCAAGCTTCCGGAAGGCCAGCCCCTGAAAGAGGATCATGTCCGCGGGCTGGTCATAGTAGTACATGGGACCGGCAGGGTCAGTGGCCCCGAGCGAAGCGAGGCGGAAGCACTGCTCCGCACCGGCTTCATCTCCTGCCTTCTCCCGGCAGAGGCCGAGGTAGTAATAGATCTTATTATCCTTCGTGCCTTCCAGCCTGCCCTCGCCTTCATCCGCGAGCATATCACGGACGAACTGTCCGTATCGAATGTGGCAGACTATGTCCACCTGAGCCCCTACTACTTCAACCGCCTATTTAAAAAGCGGACCGGCTTCACGCCCCACGACTACATTCTGAATCTCCGCCTGAACAATGCCTGCTACCTGCTCCGGACCACGGAACACACGGTGAAGGAGATCTGCTTCCTCACCGGTTTCCAATCGGAATCCGCCTTCTGCCAGTCCTTCAAACACGTGAAGGGCGTGACGCCCTCGGAATACCGGGAGGGCAGCATACGAAAGAACTGACATTCCCCCAGCGTAGAGACAAAGCAGCCCGGGCCGCCTTCGCGGCCCGGGC
>OMTX01000020.1 GCA_900314085.1 uncultured Lachnospiraceae bacterium
TGACGATGGCGCCTTCCCGGTCCTGGCCGAGCAGGGAAGCCTGGGTCATGCCGGCTACGTCCATATCATAGGATGTCGCTGCGAAGAACGGGGAGAACTTCTGGTTGAACTGAGCCTCGCCGACGACAAGAGTCTTGTCCTCGGTAGACTCGGTCTTGTCGCCGCTGCCGTCTGTCTTGCCGGTCGTCTGCTTACCGCAGCCTGCAAGGCAGCCAACTACCATTGTCGCCGCAGCTGCGACGGCAAGGGCCTTTTTCCATGCTGTCTTTTTTCTCATGCTTCCCTCCTCTAAATAGGGATTCCGGTTGATAAGTGTCTTTCTTCTTCTATGCAAACCCTGCAACCGAACGTTTCGGTATACAAGTTAGCAAACATTTTATTCATCGCGGGATTCAAAATCAAGTCTCAAACGACTAATTTATAAAAAAAATATAAACAAACCCGCGATGTTTGTATACATTCCGCCCAAAAGAAAAGGAGGCAGTTTCCGCGGGCGCGCCTTCGCGCGCCCGCAGACTGTCTCCTTTGACAGCCGGTACTTCCTGCCGGTATTACATTATTCATTTCAGAATGGCGTCGGCACAGGCCTCCGCCTCATCGAGTACCTTCGCAAACTTGTCGAGCGCCCGGTCCACAGGCTCCGGCGTCGAGAAATCAACGCCCGCGTGCTTCAGCTCATCGAGAGGATCCAGGGAATTTCCCATGGAAAGGAACTCGAGATACCGCTTCACATTGCCTTCTGCCTCTCCGGCTGCTTCCGCGCGGATGCCTTCGGAAAGAGCCACCGCTGCCGAATAGGACGTCGCGTACTTGTAGACGTAGAAGGGACGGTAGAAGTGGGGAATGCGCGCCCACTCATAGGCGATCTCGTCGTCGATCACCATGTCGGGGCCGAAGTACTTCGCATTCAACTCCGAATATATAGCACACAAAAACTGGGGCGTCAAGGCTTTTCCTTCTGCGCACGCCTCGTGGATGGTCTTTTCGAACTCCGCAAACATAGTCTGGCGGAAGACGGTTCCCTTGAAGTTTTCGAGGTACTGGTTCAGGTACTCGAGCCGTTCCTTCGGGTCGTCCGTCTTTGACAGCAGGTTCTCAATCAGGAGGTTTTCATTGCAGGTCGAAGCGACCTCTGCCACGAAGAGGGTGTAGCCGGCGTAGGTCACAGGCTGGTGTTTGATGGATAGATGCGAGTGCATGGAGTGCCCCATCTCGTGGACAAGGGTCGAGACGGAGTTCAGGTTTCCCGTGAAATTCATCATAATATAGGGCTGCGTCAGGTAGCCGCCGGCGGAATAGGCGCCGCCCTCTTTTCCGACATTGGGATAGACATCGATCCAGCCCTCGCTGCAGCCCTTTTTCACGGTGTTTACATACTCTTCCCCATAGGGTGCAACCGTCTCAAAGAGAAGCTCCTTTGCCTGCTCGAACGTGAAGTGCTTCGGAGAAGCCGGAATCAGGGGCGCATAGATATCGTAGAAGTGGAGTTCATCCACGGCGAGCAGCTTCTTTCTGAGGCGCACATAGCGGTACATATCGGGCAGGTGGCGGTGTACTGCCTCAATCAGATTCGTGTAGACGACCGAGGGCACCCGCTCTTCCGCTGCCGCCATCTCCCGCGAGGAATTGAAGTGGCGGAGATTCGCCTGGGCCACAGCCCCCTTCACGTTTGCGGACATCGTCGAAGCGAAGGTGTTGATGAGGCCCTTGTAGCCGGCGTAGTAGGACTTGAAGACATTCTCACGGAGCGTCCGGTCCTTCGATTCCTCCAGCGTCGTGAACGAAGCGTTCGTGACTTCGACGTCATTGCCATCCCTGTCCTTTGCAGGAGCAAAGGTCATGTCGGAATCTTCAAGGGAAGACGAAATCGTCTGAGCTGAGGAAAGGACCTCCCCCAGCGAGGCGAGGATCCGCTCCTCCGGCCCCGTCAGCGTGTGAGCCTTCTTGTCAGCGAGACGCGTGAGCAGAATGCGATACGCGGCGAGCCTGTCGTCTTCAATCAGGGCCTTAATGGTTTCCTCCGGAAGGGCCAGGAATTCGGGCTCTGCGAAAGACACGACCGTTTCAAAGCGTACATACATACCCATGGCCCGGTCCTGCATGGACTTCGCTGCCTCTGCCCTGGTGTCCTCGCTGTTCCGGAGGAAGGCATACTGGAAGCACTTGTCCGCCCGCGCATCAAAGTCATCCACTGCCTTCAGGTAGGCAAGCAGTGTGTCGGCGTCTCCGAGCCTTCCCGCGTAGGAAGCAAAGCCGTCCACCTCTTTTGAAATCTTTGCAAAGTCCTCTTCCCAGGCTCTGTCGTCCGGGTAGATCTTTGTCAGGTCCCACATGTAGGCCCTGTCCATATCTTTTCGTTCCTGCAGTTTTTCTGCCATCTCTTTTTCTCCTGTTCTGCGGGTTGATCTGCCAAAAAAGCCACCGTCCGAAAACCTGGCGCGCAGAAAGCAAAAGCAGGCGATACCGGATTTCCAAAACGGGATTTGTCACAAAGCATTTCCAAGTTTAGTGAAACAGCAGAGAAAAATCAAGGCGGCAGGCGGATGGTCCTCCTGTGTTTGCGCTCCACTCTCTCCCCCGGTCTGCTTTCCCTGTGGCATTTCTGCTGTGGAACCGCTATGATGGGAAAGTCAGTGAATTTTGAATCCCGGTTCCGAAAGAAGCTGCAGCAGAGCGGATTCGATTCGGAGCCGGAAAAGACCTGAGGAGGAAAAACATGTCACCTGAACTGGAAAAACAGAAAAAAATCATTTTCGACACCCTGGCGGAAGCGGAAAAATACACCCACGCCGTCCACGTCCTGAATTTCGACGAGGAGACGATCTGCCCCGAAGACGCCATGGAGGAGCAGGGGGAACTCATCTCCTTCCTCTCGAACAAGGCCTTCGTCCTGACGAAAGACAAAGGCTTTGAGGAGGCGGTCATCTCCCTTCATGAGAATAATATAAAGCTCGAAGACTCCGACAAAATCCTCGTCGACCGCCTCTACCGGGATTATCTGCAAACGAAGAACATCACCCCGGAACAGGACCTCGAATTCAGAAAGGTCTATTCCAAGGCCTTCGTCGACTGGCTCGCTGCCAAGAAGGCCGCGGACTTCTCTCTCTTCAAAGATTCCCTCGCGAAGGTGAAGGAAACCCAGCTCAAGGAGGTTTCCCTCTGGGAATACGAAGGGGAAAAGCCTTCATCTCCCTACAACGCGCTTCTGAACGCTTATGAAAGGGGCGTCACGACAGCCGACCTCGACAAAGCCTTCGGCGCCTTCAAGGAACGGATGACGCCAATGCTCTCTGCCATTCAGAAAAGCAAGAAGAAAATCCGCACGGACTTCCTCTCCCGGCGCGTCACGGACGAGCAACAGCGTGAGATGGCGGAATACCTCCTTCACCTCATCGGCTACGATTTCAAACGGGGTGCCTTCACGACAACAGAGCATCCCTTCACGGACAGCCTCGGAAGAAACGACGCCCGGGTTACAACCCACTACTATCCGACGATGTTTTTGTCCAGCATGTTCTCCATCGTCCATGAAGGCGGCCATGCCCTCTTCATGCAGCAGCAGCCCCGGGCCGACTTCGACCACTTCGTAAACGACCTGCAGACGAACGCCATGCACGAATCCGTCTCCCGCTTCTATGAAAACCGCATCGGACGGTCCAAGGCCTTCATCCACCTGATCTACCCCAAGTGCTGCGAGATCTTCCCCCAGGTCTTTTCGGACGTTTCCGAGCAGGAGCTCTATGAGGCGGTCAACGTCGTCGAGCCTTCCCTGATCCGGACGGAAGCCGACGAATTCACCTACACCTTCCACATCATCATCCGCTATGAGCTCGAGAAGGAGCTGGTGGACGGCGGACTTGCTGTAGATGAGCATCTGCCGGAGAAGTGGAACAGCCTCTATGAGAAATACCTGGGGATCCGGCCGGCAAACGACAAGGAAGGCATCCTGCAGGACGTCCACTGGGCGGACGGCTTCGGCTACTTCCAGGCCTACGCCATCGGAAACATGTACAATGCCATGTACTATAACAGGATGAAAGAAGACATAGACATCGATGCGGAAGTCGCCGCAGGCAACTTCAAAAAGATCAATTCCTGGATGGCGAACCACGTTTTTGCAAAGGCCAATTACATGGCGCCAAAGGACTGGATCCATGACATCACGGGCCGGGACTTCACGCCGGACGACTTCCTCGACTATCTAACGGAGAAGTACTCGGCACTCTACGAGCTGTAAATAATTCTTGCTGCGCATGAAGATACACAGAGGGCGGCCGGCGCACTAT